>CACWNZ010000048.1:0-833 GCA_902762335.1 uncultured Ruminococcus sp.
GAGGCTCAGGGGCTTCTATGTAGGCACGATAGACAAAAACGAGCTGCATACGGTGATGAAGGCAACTATGCCCGCATTTATGATACCCGGCTATCTCAGGCAGATAGAGCAGGTCTATCTCACCAAGAACGGCAAGCTTGACAGGAAAAAGACCATAGAAATGATAGGAGGCAAAAAATAATGCGGCAGGCTATAGCTGAATTAGTCGGAAGCAATACCTCTTCATTCTACGTATTCGACGTAAAAAAGCTCAGGGACAGAATAAGCTATCTGCGCAGCCGTCTGCCTCAGGATACGGAGCTGTGCTACGCTGTCAAGGCGAATACGTTTATTTCGGGCGAGATAATAAACGACGTGGAGCGCTTTGAGATATGCTCCCCGGGCGAATACTATATTTGCAGGGATATAGGCATAGACAGCGGCAAAATGGTGATATCCGGCGTTTACAAGACCCCGGAGGTCATTGAAGAAATGGTATCTGACCCGGGCTTTGAGGGAATATTTACGGCGGAGTCCGTAAGACAGCATGAGCTGCTTTGCGCTCTTTCGGAAAAGTATCAGAGAACGCTCAGGGTAATTCCGAGGCTCACAAACGGCAGTCAGTTCGGAATGGATAAAAGCGACCTTGAGAAGATCATCGAAAACAGGGGAGAGCACGGAAGAATAAAGCTCATCGGTATACAGTATTTCTCGGGTACGCAAAAGACCTCGCTGAAAAAATACAAACGGGAGCTTGAGGCTCTTGACGAGCTGCTTCAAAGCCTTAAAGAAAAATACGGCTTTGATGCAGAGGAGCTTGAATACGGAACGGGCTTTCCCGTGTCGTACTTCAG
>CACWNZ010000048.1:901-9007 GCA_902762335.1 uncultured Ruminococcus sp.
GAGCTTGGCAGAAGCATCGCAGCCTGCTGCGGCACTTACTACACCCATATAGTCGATATTAAGCACAACAAGGGACAAAGCTATGCCGTAACCGACGGCGGAATGCACCAGCTTGTGTATTTCGGGCAGTATATGGCGATGAAGCAGCCCTATTTAAGCGTTGTCGGCAAGGAGACAGCCGCGCCTGCGGGTCAGTGGACGATCTGCGGCTCGCTCTGTACGATGAACGACATTATAGTAAAGCAGGCGGAGCTTCCTGAAATAGAGATAGGGGACACGCTGTGCTTTGAAAGAACAGGCGCATATTGTATGACCGAGGGCATCTCTCTGCTGCTCAGCCGTGAGCTTCCCTCTGTTTATATCCTTGCCGAAAACGGCGAGGCAAAGCAGGTCCGCAGGGCCTTTGAAACAAGGCAGTTGAATATGCCGAATTATGAAAGGAAGTAATAACAATGGAAAGACTTATCGAGATCCTTGAGGACATCCAGCCCGACGTAGATTACGAGAACTGCACCGATCTTATTGACGGTCATTATCTCAGCTCCCTCGACATCATATCTCTGATAGCCGAGCTTGAGGACGAGTATGATATAACCGTTCCCGCAGTTGAGATAGTTCCCGATAACTTCAATTCCGCAGAGCGCATCATGAAGATGATCGAGCGTCTGCAGGAGGACTAATAAGAATGGATCTTTCATTCCTTCTTGCAGGCGCGGGAAAAACGATGACCTCGTTTTTCTCAATGACCTATCTTTTCTTATTTCTCCCGTTTTGTCTTATAGTATACGCCGTTACACCGAAGAAGGCTAAGAGGTACGTTCTGCTGGCGGAGAGCCTGCTGTTCTTCTGGCTCGTCAGCGGGGCGCTGGTCGCTTATCTGCTTATATCGGCGGTATCGATACTTTTGCTCGGTCTGTGGCTTGGTAAGCTTCAGCAAAAGCAGAAGGCGGCGATAAAGGATCTGCCCAAGGAGGAGAAAAAAGCCGTAAAGCAGGCTTTCTTAAGAAAGCAGAGAGCTTTGGTATTCTTAGGGGTGTTTCTTCATATCGGACTGCTCCTCGTGCTGAAATACACGGGCTTCTTTCTCGGCAATATCAATTCTCTCCTTGCGGCGTTCAACTGTCCGTTCGAGATGTATATACCGCAGTTTGCCATGCCTATCGGTATATCGTTTTTCTCTTTGCAGGCGCTGTCGTATATTATCGACGTCTATCACGGTCTTGTAAAGGCGGATAAGAACTACGCAAGACTGCTTCTTTTCATGAGCTTCTTCCCGCAGATAGTAGAGGGTCCTATATGCCGATACGGACAGACTGCGGAACAGCTCTGGAATGTCGGCAGCATTAAATACCGCAATCTCACCTTCGGTCTGCAAAGGATACTCTTCGGCATGATGAAGAAGATCGTCATAGCCGACAGGCTTGATCCCCTTGTAAAGAAGGTCTTTGACGAGCCGAACAGCTTTGACGGCGGGGTCATAATTCTTGCCGCAGTATGCTACACGGTACAGCTATATATGGATTTTTCGGGCTCTATGGACGCCGTTCTCGGCACCGCCGAGATATTCGGCATTAAGCTGCCCGAAAACTTTGAACGCCCGTTTTTCTCGAAGTCCGTTTCGGAATTCTGGAAAAGATGGCACATCACCCTCGGCGCGTGGTTCAAGGACTATATCTTTTTCCCCGTCACCTCGGCAAAGCGCATGAAGAACCTTACCTCGTCCGCAAGAAAGAAGCTCGGCAATCATTTCGGGCCTCTTGTTGCAGGCGGCATAGCGCTTTTCTGCGTATGGTGGTGCAACGGTCTGTGGCACGGCGCAGGGTGGAACTTCATTTTCTTCGGAATGTATCATTTTGTGCTGATACTTTCGGGCAATATCATAACACCCGCCTCAAAGACCGTTCTTCAGAAGCTTCACATAAAAGCAAACAGCGCAGGCTATAAGGTTTTCTGCATGATACGCACTACTATCCTTGTAATAATAGGCGAGCTGTTTTTCCGAGCCAACGGCATAGGCTCGGGCATGGAGCTTTTCGGCAGGATATTCACAGATCTCTCCTTCAGGAGCTTCGACCAATATCTGCTGCCGAGGCTCGGCGTAGATGCATACGATCTCGCTATATGCGCAGTTACCCTGATGATCGTCTTTGCAGTCAGTGTTGTCAACGAAAAGGGCATCTGTATCCGCGAGGTGCTCGAAAAAAGCAATATCGTCGTGCGCTGGGTCGTTCTGTATTCGCTCATTCTCTTTATCGTGATCTTCGGAGCCTACAGCTTCGGCTATATCCCCGTTGACCCGATGTATGCGCAGTTCTGAGGGAGGGTGGAATAATGAAGCAAGCATTGAAAAATACCCTCAAGGGTACGGTCTTTACCGTAATTCTCATAGGATTGCTCTGGGCGGTATCCGCCGTGTTTATCCCGCGGAACAACACAAAGGACGACTGGAAATACGACTATACCGCAAACGGCTTTCTTGCCGAGTCTGCAAACTCTCTTGACGTTCTGTTTTTAGGCGACAGTGAGGTGTTCGCGTCCATAAATCCCGTTCGCATATATGAGAGCTACGGCATAACCTCATACTGCTGCAGCACGGGCAAGCAGAGGCTCTGGTATACTCTTGAATATCTTTACGATTTCTACAGGGAACAGTCCCCGAAGGTGGTTGTTCTCGAAACCGATCTCTTACTTAAATATTTCTCCGTGGACGATCTTATACTTCACGCTCCCGAGCATTATCTGCCTGTTCTCCGGTACCACGACCGCTGGAAGAAGTTTTCCTTCTCGGAGCTTTTCAAAACGCCTGAGTACACCTACATAGACGACTACAAGGGTTATCATCTCTATGCTGACATAGACGCCGCTGATGAGGAGGGCTACATGGAGGAGACGGACGAGCGCGCCTATATAAGCAGGATGAACAGGCTGTATATTGACGCTATTCTTTCCTGCTGCCGCAGGAACGGCTCTGAGCTGATCCTTCTGAGTACGCCGAGTACGAAGAATTGGAACATGAAAAAGCACAACAGCACACAGCAGCTTGCCGATACGCTCGGTGTGGAATACATTGATATGAACGTGTCCGAGTACAGCGTAGGTATAGATTGGTCGAAGGACACTAAGGACAAGGGCGATCATCTGAATTACTACGGCGCTATAAAGGTCACCGACAAGATAGGTGAGTACCTTAACGCAAAGGGAGTTCTGCCCGACCACAGGGACGACAAGGCTTATTCCGGCTGGGATAACTCGCTTGAGAAGATGAAGGCGGACGTTAAGAAAAAGCTCAAGACAGAATACAGCTCTGCGGTCATCACGTCATGAGGCGGAAACAAGCTGTATGCAATGTGAGGTGAGAACAATGGATGAGAAGGAAATGATCCTTGATGCAATGAAAAAAGCAGGCGAGCCCCTTAATGCGGGCAGGATCGCCGAGCTGACAGGTCTTGACAGAAAGGCAGTAGACAAGGCTATGACAGCTATGAAAAAGGACGGCTCTATCGTTTCTCCCGTAAGATGCAAGTGTGAGCCTGCAGAAAAATAATAAAAAACACAGCCCGACGGCTTTTCTTCCGAGCCGTCGGGCTGTGTTTTAGCTTGCGGATAATTTTCCGTGGACAGTAATGCTCACGAATCAAAAAAATGCTGTCCGTCGTCCGTGATAAGGCGTTCTGTCATGGGATAGGCGAAGATCGCGGGATCGCCCGCATTTTTTTCAAGATACCCGACAAATGCTTTTGCGTGCCATTTTGCCATAGCAAGATTATGCATAAGGTAGTTGCCGCAGTTTTTCTCGGCAGCGCCGGGAACGACCTGAGCCTCATCAACAGAGCGGAAGGCTCTCAATATCAGGTCAAAGATCTCCTCGGGTGCGCGGCTGCCCTTAAGAATGAGATAGAAGCCCGTAAGACAGCCCATAGGTCCCCAATAGATTATCTCGTCCTTCCATTGCGGGTCGTTGCGCAGAAAGGTCGCTATAAGGTGCTCAAGCGAATGCATTGCCGCAGTGTCTATAGCCGGCTCTCTGTTGGGTCTTGTAAGGCGTACGTCATAGGTCGTTACCGTTTCGGCTCCTATCCTGTCCTGTCTGCTTATGAATATTCCCGGGACGATCAGCGTATGATCGACAGAAAAGCTTGGTATCAGCTCCATTTTATCGTCTCCTTTTTTGTTTTCATACTTATTATTTCTCAAAAAGACCGAGCAGCTTCATTTTAAGCTCGCCCGCCCTGCCCGAATACGGGTGCTCGCGCAGGGGGAGATTGAAATACGTTCTGCCGGTCAGCACGGTCTGCGGGTGGGTGAATTCTCTGAAGCCCCATTCGCCGTGATAGGCGCCCATGCCCGAGTGTCCCGTGCCGTTAAAGGGAACGCCCTTTACCATCATGTGCAGGCAGACCTCGTTGATACAGCCGCCGCCCATTTGTGTCGTAGACATCACCCTTTTTGCCCATTTTATATCCGAGGTAAAGATATAGGTCGCAAGCGGGTGCTCGCGGTCGGCTATTATATCGACTATCCGGTCGGCTTCATCGTCCCTGAACGGCACAACGGGCAGTATCGGGCAGAAAAGCTCGTGCTTTACGATCTCCTCGTTCTCGCCGACGGGATAGATTATCGTAGGCGCGAAACGGCGGGTCTTTTTATTGCCCCTGCCGCCGAATATTACCCTGTCCCTGTATTCCTCGGTAAGACGGACACACTTATCAAAGACCTGATCCGTGATGAGCTTCGGATATTCGGGGTTATGGTGCGGTCTTGTTCCTATCTGCCTTACGAATTCCTTTTGCAGCTCTCTGAGAAAGCTCTCGGCCACCTCCTCGGCTACGGCTACCTGATTGATATTTATACAGATCTGTCCCGCGTTGCAGAGCTTGAAAAACGCTATTTTTCTTGCGGCGTCACGCAGGTCGGCATCCTTGCGCACTATGCACCAATTTCCCGTTTCGCCGCCGAGCTCAAGAGCCGTCGAGGTCAGATTTTCCGCCGCGGCGGACAGAACGTGCTTTGCGACCTTGGGAGAGCCCGTATAGAATATTTTGTCAAAGCGTTCGGCAAGACACATATCCGCAGTATCGTGACCGCCGTCTATGAGCGTGATATAGTTTTCGGGGAAGGTATCGGCTATCAGCTTTTTGAGAACTCTCGTGCTTTCAGCCGATTTTGAGCTTGCTTTTATAACCGCCGTATTTCCTCCGCTTACGGCTGCCGCCAGCACCCCGAGGGTGAGTATCACGGGAAAGTTGAAGGGACTGATGATAAGAGAAACTCCGTAGGGAAGCTTATATACCGCGGTCTTAGTGCTCGGAAAGCACATAAGCCCGCTGAAATGCCTTTCGGGGCGCGCCCAGCCCCTGAGTCCGCTTATGATCTCGTTTATCTCGGTGATCGTGGGACCTATATCGCAGAGATAGGCTTCGACGGGACTTTTGCCGAGATCCTTATACAGAGCCTTCATAAGCATTTCCTTATGAGAAATGACCGCCTGCTTAAGCTTTTTGAGCTGCTTTATCCTCCAGCCCGCGTCAAGGGTCATTCCCGAGCGGAAAAACCGTCTCTGAGCCCTGACTATTGAGCTTATTTCCTCCTGTGTGTATGCCATATCAGTCACCCTTTCTTATCCTGTCGAGTATTTTTCTTATTTCCTCGTCCCTGAAGGTCTTTGGCGGAGAATAGTTTATGGAATCGCTGTCTATCATTTCAACGAGCCTGTCGTAGTCCTCCTCCCGCAGCGCTTCACAGCCGTGCTTCAGACCGCAGCGTGTAAGCAGAGCCTTGAGCTCGGCAAGAAAAGCGTCCGCCGCCTTTTCGTGGCTGTCGCTCTTTTTTGCAAAGCCGCAGAACAGAGAAAGCGCCGCAAGCCGTTCTCTGCACAGCTCCTTCTGCGCCTCCATTACGGGAACGATGCAGTAGGCTATAGCCTCGCCGTGGGGAATGTGATACTCGGCGCCGATAGAATGTGCAAAGGCGTGAACGTACCCTGCAAGCTGCTTGTTTATGGCGTTGCCTCCGTAAAAGGCGGCGCGGCTCATGTGCTGTCTTGCCTCAATATTTCCCGGCTCCTCCAGAAGCAGGGGGAGATTTTGGAATACGAGCCGCACGCATTCAAAGCTCTTTTTTGTGTCATCAAAGCTGCTGTGTACGTCTGCGGCTATGCCCTCAAGCCCGTGACTCAGCGCATCGATGCCGCACCATACGGTCACGCTCTGCGGAGCCGAGATCATGAGCTCACTGTCGAGAATAACGTGTATTACGTCAAGACCGATGACCACCGTGGATCTTTTTATCCCGTGACTGTCCTTTACGACGGCGCCCACGGTGTATTCTGCGCCCGTACCTGCGGTCGTGGGTATGGAAATCATCGGCAGGGTCTTGTCGGGTACGACGGCGAATTTATGAAGAAAATGCCTGACACTGCGCGACGGATGCTTTGCGCTGGCGGCGATTATCTTGCAGCTGTCCATTACCGAGCCGCCGCCGAGAGCGACTATGCAGTCAGCGTTGCATATCTCCGCCGCATTTCTGCCCTCCTCTATGATATCAAGGTCCGGCTCGGACGAAATATTGCTGAAAACCGAGCAGGCAATGCCCTGTTCTTCGATAGAGCTCTTTACCTTCTCGTAAAAGCCGAGCTTGTAGAGGTTGGCGTCAGTCACCAGAAGAACGCTTTTTATACCCGCAGCTTTGCATATCAGTCCTGTCTGCGCTCTTGAGCCGAAGCCCTCGGTCACCTCGGGGTCGGGGATAGAAGCCGCCTTTATGACGATGCCCGGCAGCCTTCTTATTCCCTTTCTTGCATAATAAAACGACATAATATTCCTCCGTTCCGAAATAACGTATAAAAATATTATAGCACTTGATCGTCATTAAATAAAGACCTTTTTCTTCAAACGCTCCCGCCTTTGTCAGACCGTGATCTTTTGCGCGGACAGCTATGAAATAACGGAACGTCACAGACAGTGATCCAAGAAAGTCGGCGCATGAAGAAAGCCGCGCCGAATCTCATTCTGCTTCAACGGCAACACGTACTTCATCGGCGGGAATACGGTTATACAGCATGGGCGCGGGCGTGAAGTCCGGTGCCGCAAGAAAGCCGCGCCGATCCGCGTTCTGCTTCAACGGCAACACGTGCTTTATCGTCGGGAATACGGTTATACAGCGTGGGCGCGGGCGTGAAGTCCGGTGCCGCAAGAAAGCCGAGCCGATCCGCGTTCTGCTTCAACGGCAACACGTACTTTATCGTCGGGAATACGGTTATACAGCATGGGCGCGGGCGTGAAGTCCGGTGCCACAAGAAAGCCGCGCCGCGAATCGGCACCGGCGGCTCGCCGGCGCCGGCCGGCACGTTATTTTCTTGCATTTACGGGCGGGGTGTGGTATAATCATCGATGACACGCAGAAATGCGGGTCTAAAAAATAACGGAGGTATAATATGTCTGAAGAGAAAAAAGTCACCGAAAATGAAGAGACCGCCGCCGCTGAGGATACGGCTGCGGAAAATACCGGGGAAAAGGCTGACGAGGGCGAAAAGCAGGAGAAGAAAAAGTTTTTCACTCCTAACAGGATCGAGATCATCACTGCGGTATTTCTCGGCATAACCGCCCTGCTGACGGCATGGGCTACGTGGATAGGCTCGCTGCACGGCGGCAATCAGTCCACGAACTACACGAAGAGCAATAACCTTGCGGCAGAGGGAAACGCCGAGTACAACGCGGGTATGCAGCTCTATCTTTCCGACCTTATGGCGTGGAATACCGTAATGGACTATTCCTTTGACGCGCAGATAGCCGAGCTCAACGGCAGGACAGAGGAGGCTCAGGTCATCAGGAGCAAGATCGAGAACTATATCCCGCAGAACTGCAGTGAGATAATCATTGATGCCGTAGGAAAAATGACCGAAGGCATGACCTCGCCCTTTGAGGTAGAGGGTGTTACGGAGCAGTATTTCACCTCGGCAAACGAGCTTATCGCGCAGTCTCAGGAGCTTCTTGAGGAAGGTCAGCGCGACAACGCCCACGGCGATGCCTATAACCTTGTCAACGTCATTTATTCCGTAGTCCTCTTCCTGCTCGGTATAGTAGGCGTGTTCAAGAGCCTGCCGAACAG
>CACWNZ010000049.1 GCA_902762335.1 uncultured Ruminococcus sp.
CTTGCCGAGGCTCTCAAGCCGGGTATGTCGGACCTCGAAAAGATAAGGGCTATACATAATTGGCTGGTAAATAACGTGACCTACGACGTAGAGGGACTTGAATCCGGCAATATACCCGATACCTCGTTCACTGCGGAGGGACTTTTTGAGACGCGCATCGCAGTGTGCGACGGCTATGCAAAGGCATTTCTTCAGATGGCGACCCGCGCGGGCTTTGATGCAATACGTGTCACAGGCATGGGCTACACAAGCTCGGGCTCGGAGGCTCACGCATGGAATCAGATAAAGTATAACGGCAAATGGTACAACGTGGACGTTACCTGGGACGATCCCGTTACCAATGCGGGCTACGGCGATAATCTCAAATACACCTATTTCCTTATTCCCGACAGCATAATGGATCTTGACCATACAGCAGACAGCGAAAAGTATTCATGCACCGCAGCTCAGCCCGTCAGCGAGTTCATAGATAAGGTCATAGCGGAGGAGAAGGAGGCTGTGCCGGGCGTGATATTCTGCAACAGCGAATCCGAATTCGGCGCGGGAGTCAATAATATCAACGTAAGCGTGCAGTCGACCGCTACCTTCGTTATTAAGACCGATAAGACGAGCGCGGAGCTCAGGAGCGTTCTCAGCAGCAATCTGCCTCAGGGCAGCTATTCCGTAAGCTACAGCAGCAAAACATGGAAGCTCAGCGGTTATGTCTGCTACGTTGTGAGCGTAACGCCTGCCTGAGAAAAGACCGATAATACCGAATGGAGGGAAA
This sequence comes from uncultured Ruminococcus sp., assembly GCA_902762335.1. Lineage (GTDB taxonomy): Bacteria > Bacillota > Clostridia > Oscillospirales > Acutalibacteraceae > UBA1213. Next base: position 767 of record CACWNZ010000049.1, read on the forward strand.
TATTATGTATGAGGAGCTAAAGGCGCTTATAGAGAGCAGCAATAATATAGTGTTCTTCGGAGGGGCGGGAGTTTCTACCGAAAGCGGCATTCCCGATTTCAGGAGCGTGGACGGGCTGTATAATCAGAAATATAAATATCCGCCCGAAAGGATACTCAGTCACAGCTTCTTTATGAGCAATACTGCGGAATTCTACGATTTCTACCGCGATAAGATGATATGTACCTCGGCAAAGCCCAACAAGGCGCATATCGCCCTTGCCAAGCTTGAACAGCAGGGCAAGCTCAGGGCGGTAGTCACTCAGAACATCGACGGACTTCATCAGGCGGCGGGCAGCAAAAAGGTATACGAGCTGCACGGCTCCGTTATGAGGAACTACTGCATGAGATGCCGCAAGTTCTACGATCTTTCGGCTATAACCGAAAGCACGGGCATTCCGAAATGTACCTGCGGCGGCACGATAAAGCCCGACGTGGTCTTATATGAAGAAGGGCTTGACGACAGCACCGTGCGTCAGGCGGTCAGGGCTATCTCAAAGGCGCAGGTGCTCATAATAGGCGGCACCTCGCTCAACGTATACCCTGCGGCAGGCTTTCTGAACTACTTTGACGGAGAAAAGATAGTTCTGCTCAACAAGTCGGAAACCCTGTTTGACGAGAGAGCCGACATCGTGATAAGAGATCCCATAGGTCAGGTACTCGGAGAATGCGTACCGTAATAGCTTTATAAAGACAAAAGGCGCCGATCCGCTGCGAAAAAACAGCGGGTCGGCGCTTCGTTTGCAAAGCGGCGCGGGCTTATGTGTGATCTCCGTGAATTCCGTGTTGCAGGCTTTTGCGCGAAAAAATTTGATATTCTGTTACTTTTGTATATCTTTTCCGGTATAATAGTATTCACGGACAAACACTCCTATCCTCATGTTATATGGTTTTGTGGTTATTACTTTATAACATTTTTGGGCGTGTTTGTCTGTTTTTTTTAGATTGATTCGGTATTTATCGGTTTTTCAGGACGATTTTGATGTGGGAAAGCTGTAGATGTTAAGGAAATAAAAGAAAAACTCGAATCTGCCGGAATTGATATCGGGATAGAGCCTGAATTTTCCTATTATAGTAAACGACAATAATAATTTTACTTAAAACAGCATAAGGTTCTGAGCTGATCGTTAGGAGCAGCCCATGAATTAAAAGCTTGGTCAATGGTCAATTCAAGAATGGAAATAGAAGCAAAAAATATATTATGAGTATTTTCACGCCTTGTTATTCGCCGGACTTGTTCAATAGGATTCAGATCAGGAGAGTATGGCGGTAGTTTAATAAAAACTACATCTTTCAAAATATCAGCATACTCAGGCAAAGTTTCATCGCATATAAGTCTTTTCGTCTTTTTGTGCCACGGAGCATTATCCATAACAAGTGCATACTTTTTGCCTTTCGGCACAGGATGAGCAGATAAGAAATCCCTTATTGCTTCAATCGTCGTTGAATAATTGAATTTTTCAGGTTTAGCAACAAACAATTCTCCACTTTCAGGAATGACAAATCCACTATATGAAATCTTGGATCTTCCGGGAAATGATTTGACCTGTGGCTTGCTTCCTTTTTTAAACCACGCTGATGTTATTGTTGTCTGTATTTGAAAATGGACTTCATCCTGATAAACAAGAATAAGATTGTCGTCTGATTCTATTTCTTCTCGTTTTTTTGAATAACTGACGTTCTTCTGTATCTTCAAATCCCTTGCTTGGATATGATTGCGGGCGAATCAAAGAATAGCCCGGTTCGTGAAAAAGCCTTTGGCACTGACGAACGCTCAACTCAACATTAAATATCTTTTTGATATAATCAGAAAGCGAATTTCCGTCCCATGTTTTATATCCTGAATCTTTTGGAGATGCTTGAAGTGCAAAATCAATTATCTTTTTCTGTTCTTCTGAAAGTTTACACGGTCTACCGGGTTGCTTTTTGGTTTTTAAAGCCTCAAAGCCCTGTTCATCGGCAATTTTAACCCAACTTGTAACAGCCGCCTTGGTCACGCCGGCAGATGCTCCAACTTTTGAAGCAGGCGTTCCCGACAAAACCATGTTGACCGCAAATACACGGAAAAGATATTTTGATTCATCACTTGATGACATAATAGCTTGGCCTTGTGCAAGTAAATCTGATGGGTTGGTTTGATATTTTCTATTATTCATTGTTACACCACTCCTATGAGTAGTATAACATATCGGTTATTGTTTTATAAAGTAAATATATTTATGTCGTTTACCATGACTATCGATGTATTATATCAGCAGGCGTAACGGCAGCAAAGTTTCAGGCAGACCTGCTGTTTTAAGCGGGAGGGTCTGCCTGTTTTTCCGGTCATTTGTGTCGAATTACATTTGTACCGCAGGAATCGGGCTGCAAGTCTGTCAGATCTTTTCTATGCGGTACCCCATGCTCACGATCTGCTTCAATGTTTCGAGAGCTGTGCTGCGGTCGTACTGCTTCTCCGTTTCCGGAAGCTCGCTGTAGGGTACGAGCAGGGGAGTGGTCTTCTGAGAAGGATCCTTGACCTCTCCGAACCTCCACCCTTCTGAGATACGCCCCTGAGCCCATACGTCATGAACGTTTGCAGCGATCAGCTCGGTGAGCTCCAGAAGCTCGTCAGGCAGTATGACGCCGCTTGTATCGGCAGGGTGGGGAACATAGGTTGTTTTCATGGTTATTCTCTCCTTTTTCTTTTTATTTTTATGATCATAAGCCCTTCATATATCGCACCAGCTCTTCGCCGATGCATTTTATTTCCTGACGACCGGAGAAAGTCTTTATGTGCAGCTTGTCGCCTCTTTCGGACTGCAGCTCATTGTTTGCCTCAAAATACGAATTGTTCCGATAGTCATTATTGACAATGGTCATTTTGGTATTTATGCCGAACTGTGAGGCAAGGCTGTGCAGCTTGTGATAAAATTTCATTTCAAGCTTTTCAACTGCCTTGACCTCTACGATCATACTTGAAAAGCCCTTGGTGAGCACGATATCGAGTTCGTTTTCGACCCTGTTTCCGTACCACGAAAATTCGAAGCCCTTGCGTATATCGTCAAAGAATCCGGTTTTCAGAGCCTCACAATAAACGTATATTTCCACGATCTCTCCGGCTGTGGTAAGCAGCTTTTTGATGCGGCGCGAGGTAAACGAGAAGCTTGCCATGTGGTCGTCGTCATTGACGGCAAGATCTCGGATATATCCCGCGTTTTGAAGTTCCTTCAGGATCTGAATTGAATAAACTCCGGCATCGTCTCCGGCGCGTGACAGCGCCACCCCTTCGACCTTCAGCGATTCGGGAGAAATGACGATCTCACGGGTAAAATCGCGATATCTGACGACAGGCTTTTTATATTCGTTCAGCCATCTGCACAGTGTGTTCGTATTGCCGGAAAAGGGCGGGCTGCAGATGATGTCTACACTGATGGTGTCGGACGTCTGTCTGGTGATCGCGGAACGAGGGTCGATTACCCGGTGTGCTTTCAGCCGTGCGAGCAGTTCTCTTGCTGAGCCTTCCATATCGGCGCTGACCGTAAACACGCGCCGTTCTGTCATAGCATACGGTACGTCCGCTTTCAGGACGATCCTGTCTGCGGCATCTGTCCTCTCAAAATACTCATTGAGGATCGCGCACAGCTTGGTCCAATTCAAAACTCTGTATTCAAAGGCCTTGTCCGGATCACATCTCGTACTGCTCAAAAGAGTTTTGCCGGAATAGATATCCCACAACTTCCGGTAGTCATGCAGGAACTCGGGTATCTCAAAGTCGATATCCGAAGCGTTCATCAGTGAAAACATATCCGATACGGTGATGTATGAATTATCGTTGACGTACGCAAGATAATCGCATTCCGACGTATTGACGAAGGACTTGTCGGCGGCGTCAAATTCAAAATAAGCTATCCCTCTGTCATGCATGGCGCATATCAGACGGCTGTTCTGCGCGCATGACGAAAAGAGAGGCGCCGTGCCGTCAAACAGGACGTTCCTGCCGTCCTCAAAGCAGCCGGAGATCTTTTCCGGCACCTCACAGATGTCGCCGTAGTGCAGAAGCTCTGCAGTCTTCAGATATGCACTGACGCCGCAGGGCGCTGTCTTCAGCGACTTTACTGCCTCCAGCAGTCTGTCTCCGCAGGTCATGCCTTCGCGGCAAATGATCGTAAAGGTGACCGCACAGTTTATGTTTCTTCGGGAAAAATATTTCAGCAGGGCATCAAGCTTGATCCTTACCTCTTCAGGCTGACAGTCATCTTCGCAGTGATAGAGATATCTGATGCTGTGCGGGCACAGGACCGTAGGGCTTGCCGCGTTGGAAAAGCAGACCTGATTGCGGAAATTTTCCTTTCTGCCGTCGCTGAACGGCATTACGAGCTCGTCACAGAAGCGAAACGTCAGTATAAATGGTATGTCGTTGATGAGCGCACTGTCCAGGCTCTTAAAGTCAATATAGCTGTGCGCCTGTATAAACGGGAAGTAAAAACGGTCGATGTTCTTGATAAGCTGATCGGCGCGATTTTTGACGGCGCCGCCGGGAAGAGTGTTCATAAGACGGTCTTTCAGACGCTTGTACTGCTTTGCGTAGCCCGATACTCCGGTTGATAATCCCGAAAGGCACATCAAAAACCGGTCCAGAGCGATACGGACCTCATCGTCGCCGTCGGAAATCATAGCGCTCAGCTCGCCGATATCGCCGTCGGGAGAACGGGCGCCTATCCTTTTTACCTCCGCCATATAGTGCCTGTGCAGAAGCAGTGAGACACTGTCAAGCTCGTCAAATTCCTCCGGTACGGAGCTTTCCCACAGACTGCGGTCGCCCGAAGAATATTCCGGTGCGCTCAGAGGCATGTCCTCAGAGCCGAAGGCGATACAGTGGTGTATCTTCTTCTCTTTATCGTATATCTTCCCGCGCTCGCTGCTTCCGCTTGTAAGGTTGTCGATATCGTAAGAAAGGCGATCGGGGTCAAGCCCCCTCCAGCCCTGACAGACCTTTTCAAGCACCCATCTTTTATGTTCAAGGGCGATCAGACTGCGCAGAGTGCGGGCGGCATCCTCGTCCGTATCCCCGCGCTGTAAAATTTTACTGCTGAATACCCTCGCCGCCTCGTCCTCGCTGCCGACGAGGGTAAAGCCCGCATCGGACATGAGCTCCGGGTACGCCGTGTCATCCCTTAGCAATATACCGCAGCTGAAAAGTTTATATTTTATCGAAAGCACGAACGAGACCGAGGATCTGTAGTCGTATTTCTTGTCAGGGTCTGTAATGAATTTATCAAAATCGCTTCGGATCTCCGTATTGACTGCTCCGCCCCAACTGAGATTGGTGTTGAACGCCATGCGGTTAAGAGTGGGATGGAAGCTTTCGGCTGACACGTCCTCTAAAATATATACGGGTATGGGACCGTTATTGATATGCCGGGAGACTGAGGGGGGAGTTCCGTCGTTTACGTAGCACACGGGGCGCACAAGTTCTTTGCTGCGCAGCACATAGTCTATCGCCCCGGCGGCAGCCCTGCTTTTTGCTGTGGTATCGAGGGAGATGAACACGTAATCCGGAGTATTGTTTTCGATGATGTCGGCGGCAAGAATGCGGTTGGCTGTCTCGTTTTTTATCCCGCTGCCGAACGTGAGACCGGATGGAAGGGCTTCAAATCTTATGCTGCCGTAGAGCCCATCGGTATCCTGCTCCGGGTCCGTTGCGACAAAGCGCGGAAGCGACGGACGCAGAGAAAGATATTCCTTTTTTGTTCGGACGGAATCCTCACACAGCACACGGACAGAGATATACCTGTCATTCATCTGTCCGGACTGCAGAGCGTTGTCTGCAAGCAGTGCGGCAAACTGATCCGATCCTATGACCGTCACGTCGATACTCTTCTTATCGGGCGGCAGACATGCATACAGGGGATGCTTATACAGAAGCTTCTGTATGACGGCATTGGGCTCGAGGCATTCGTGTCTTGAAGGTCTTGCTCTTGCCGCCGGGTCTCTGCGGGAACACAGACCTATCAGCCTGAAGATATCATCGTTCAGGCGGGAACAGCCGAGGTATCTGTCGTCAGGCGAGTGGGCAAGGCATTTATGAAGTATCTCCGATAGATTTACGATAATGGAATCGGACGAATTCGATATCATGCTTTTTATCAGGGGTGCTTCTCTCAGTATCTCGCTGATGTCGTCGAAAAGATCCGGACTGTAGGCAGTCCCCGTTATAGCCGTAAAGAGCATTGCCCCAACCGAATACAGGTCCGAGCGATGATCGGCTTTGCCCCTCATCAGCTCGGGCGCGCGGTAGCCGTCCGTGCCGAGTCCGCGCGGTACCCGTTCGCCGAACGGATAAAAGCAATCTATATCGAAAAACGAGATATTTGCGGGGTTTGGCTTGCCGGAACCGTCATAGTGTATCAGAATATTTGACGGCTTGACGTCAAGATGCATGAAGCCGTTGCTGTGTATGGCGGTAAGTCCGCTCGTTACGCTTCTTATTACGCTCAGAATGCCGACAAGCTTTTGCTTTTCGCTGATATGCGTATCCTTTGTAAGATCGTCAAAATATTCGTCCGGTTTTTCTCCGGCAAAGCCCGTAGTCCATACGTATACGGTCGAGAGATCGCTCCCGTCTGCGTCATACAGCACGACACTGTCCTGTACGTAGTTTTTAAGCAGCTCCCGGGTCTTGTTGTATGGACCTGTCTCGCGCAGCAGCCTGTACGGAGCTGTGTAATCCGCCTTCATTTCCATGAAATCCTGTTTTGTGAGGTTGGCAGCTGTCAATACGTTGTTATTCTTTCTGATGAACGAATACGTATCTCCCGCAGGATAAAACTCCTTAAGAAACCCGTCCCTTGAAGTATTAAGCTCCTCAGCCTTGTAGCATACCGATGAGCCGCCCGCATCAAAATAGGAGATTATCCTGTATTCCCGTGCATCTGAGCCGTCGGGCGACGTCGATAGTCTGAGAACGACTCCTTCGTCCGGAACGGCACGTCCTTTTTTTCTGATTTCCCGGTCTGTCATTTGTTATCCTTCCTTTCCGGTATTTCCGCAAATGGTCAGAAACGCCGCGTCATCATCGGATGAGCAGCTGTCCATGACGGCTCCCGCCTTATCGAGCTCCGTCAGACTGTGAACGGCTTCTACGGGACGGCGGAAGGCTT
>CACWNZ010000050.1 GCA_902762335.1 uncultured Ruminococcus sp.
TGGGGCTTGTGTATCGCTTTGCTGCTTGCTGAGTTTCACGGATTCAGGGCATATTCACCGATTCCGCCGAGGTCATATCCATAGGCACTACGGTGCTCAGAACGCTCATGTTCATACTGCCCTTCGTGGGCGCGACCTCTATGTGCCGTATGTCATTTCAGGCAATGGTCAAGCCGCAGTATGCCTTCGGAATAACTCTCGTCCGCCAGCTCGTTCTTTACGTACCGCTGCTTCTGCTGTTCAATTCGGTATTCGGCTTCGGCGGTATGCTGTGGGCGCAGCCTGTTACCGAAATAATAATGATGATCTCGTCCGTCATGCTCCTGTACGGCGTTATCCGCAGAGAGAGCAGATGAAAATACGGCGGGAGGCCGCTTGTCCATAGGCTCCCCGCCGTATTTTCATATTTTCATCGGTCTGCCGTCAAGCGCAGCTTCCTTAAGCCGTTTGTTCTCATACCGCAGCTTCAGCGAGAAGAACGGTCGCTCCTCCTGCATGAGCCGCAGAAAGATCTTATCGCCCTCCCACGACGGCAGCTCGTATGTTGCCCTGTGTTTGTCTATCCACTCAAGCTCGCCCTCATTGCATTCGATAAGCTCTCCCGTAAAGCCGTCTGCGCTGTAAAGGAACATATACTCATACCAATCTCCGTCCGAGAAGGTCACTACCCCTCTCAGCCGGAATTTCGTCAGCGTCAGACCCGTTTCCTCCCTGACCTCTCTCAAAACGCATTCGTCGGGACTTTCGCCCTGCTCAAAATGTCCGCCCACGCCCATATATAGATCCTTCGAGGGATCGTTCTTTTTCTTGGTGCGGCGCAGCATCAGATATTTTCCGTCTTTTTCTATGTAGCATAGTGTTGTAAGTTCGGTGTCCATGTCAGCGGCTCCTTTTATTATTTTCACGGCTTGGGTGCAGCGTCTTTTTTCAGAGTAATATCGGACAATATTACGGGGATCTCTTTCTCGTGCTTGTCGTTCTTCCATGCGACGATAAATCTCACAACGACGGAGCAGGGAAGATAGCCGCGTTTTGCGTGATCTCTGAGTCTATCCGAAAAATCCCTTGAAAACTTAACCACCCTCTGATTTTTGCCGTTGATACAGGCGATCAGATAATTATTCTCTATAGTAAGCCTGTCTCCGCTTCGCAAACGGAAAATAAGCTCTCTCTTTTTCTCTGAGTAATCAAGAAAAACGTCCTTGTGCGTCATTTGAAGCGTTATTTCGGCAGGCTCGGGATAAAGGCTTTCATCATTGAAGAAGTTTGCGCAAAGCTCGGAATACCGCAAAAAAAGATCGCTGCAGCAATGTATATGCAGTTGCTTTTTTGCCCTTGTCATGCCGACGTACAGCTTTCTTTTATCCTCCTCACTCCATTTGCTTCCGTTTGTGATCAGAATATATACCCTGTCAAATTCTCTGCCCTTGGATTTATGAATGGTCGAAACGGTAACGCTGTTTTTGCCGTCGGGATAAAAATCCTCATAAGAGGATTCCTTTATAAACTCGATAAGATCCGAATAATACTTCTTATTATTTACGATCTCAAATTCGTTCATCATATTAAGCACCGTTTCAAGACAATCGGAGCGCGAATACTGTTCGGACAGCTTCCTTTTTGCAAACTCCCAGGCGTTGTCTGAAATAACGGGGGAGTGTCTGTCCTCCTCAAGCTTTTTCAGCAGATAGCGTACCTCGGCAAGATTGTAAAATCTGTATCTTCCCGTATCCCGGATAAGCTTTGCGGCTATACCGTGTCTTATCAGCAAGCCCTGCATCTGAAGCTCGGCGTTAGAGCAGATCCTGCCGTCGAATTCGTTAAGTATAGCCGAGCTCAGCTCAACGAAGTCCGTATTATCTCCCGTATATGAAAAAAACGCCCTGAATTCTTTTACCCGAGAAAGCAGACTGTAATATATTTGCCTTAACAAAGAAGGCAGCTCATTATAGGCGTTAAGCTCATCATAAAAAAGCTCCTTTGCTTTTATGCTGTCGTTTACGGGGTTGTTCAGCTCATCGGATTCAAGCTTGTCATCCTTAAGCAGCGAATGATAGGGTCTTTTAGGAAACAAAAGCGGAGAAAGGTAAAGAGTATCAATAGCAACGCTCTCAAGCGCCGCTGATATTCCCTTGACCTCTTTATCAAGATATTTCAGATCATGCTCAAATATATTATGACCGCAGATATAATCTCCGTGTGAAAGAAATTCGAGAAGCCTGCCGACACTCTCTGTGTGAAGCACCGTACCGTCCTCTTTGACAGCTCCGGTATCACTTATCCTTTTATAGCTCGTGCTTACCTCCGTATCAAAGAATACGATCTGCTTCGGCGGTTTATAAAATTTTATGGTGTCGTTATCATCGGTTTTATTGTCCGCGCTGCGGAATGCATGGTCAAATGAGCTTGGATTATCAGACATGTTATTACCTCCCGAGCCGATCTCAGCGAAGTATCGTTTGTTATATTATAATATCATAAGATAAAAAATACAACTTATTTTCTTCACCTCTGTTCCGAAAAACAGATAATAATACAGGCAGAGGTCAAAACACGGCGATTAGACCTCTGCCTGTATATTTTTCCGTATTATTGTTTTACTTGATGTCCCTTCTCCTGTAAAGCTTTACGGAGATAAAGGCAATAAGCGCCGAGAGCGCTGCCGAGGCGGCTATAATAGCAGGAACGAGCAGAGCGGCGTTCGTCTGAGCGAAGAAGTCGCAGATCCCCGATATGATATCGGGGATAGGGTTATTGCCGGGGTCGGAATTTGCAATAATGCTGAACAAGGTAAAGCAGCCCCAGATACATACGAACATAATAATACTGCCTGCTCTGCTCATACAAAGTATCGAAAGAATAAGAAGGGTCGATAATAAGAACAGCGCGCAGGATATGGTAAAATAGCCCTTGACGATGCTTTCGGCATCGATGGACCCGCCCTTTGAGTATACCGAGATCATAAACGTACCGACGTAGATGAGCGAGATAAGAAAGCAAGCGCCGCCGTAGAAAAGATAGGCCGTAAGCAGATATTTCCGCCTTGATACGGGAGCGGAGAGGAAATATCTTTCAATACCGTCCGTTCTGTCGTTGGCGAGCTGAAGCAGCAGGATAGCCGTTGAACAAATACCAAACAAAAACAGCGGCAAACCCGAGTCGAGATCAAGAAAAACCTGTTCGGATATCTCATCGAACGTAATATACATAAGACAGACCACGCCGAAGAACATAAGCTCGAGAACTATGGTAAAGGGTCTTCTGAGGGCTGCGAGCCATCTGTATATCAATCCTCTCATAATAAAACCCCCTCCTCAGAATTGTTTGTTTTTAAGCAGTCTTACGGAAATAAAATAAGATATTACGGGAAAGACCGCCGCTGCGGCAAGTATTATCAGCGCGATTACGAGCTTGTCGGAATTGATGAGCTGTACCGCGCCGTTCAGCCCCGCCTCTGAGCTGCTGAGGAAAATACTTGCTATCAGCAATACGGCAAGCAGAGCCATGATTGTAAAGATATATACGGAAAGACCCGCAACGGAGCTCGTCCTCAGCATAATGGGAACGGTCACGGATAAAGCAAGGCTCACAACGCCGAAAACGACAGCTAATATAAGCAGATACTGCTTTATGTCAAAGCCCGTCGTTTTGTTCATAAATATAACGCTGTGTATCGATGCTGACAGCCCGAAAAAGATAAGAAAGAAATAAGCGACTATATATTTTTCTCTGACGTAGGCGCTCGTTTTCATGGGCGAGGTCATGAGCCATTTCGTCATTCCCGAGCTCGTTTCGGCAAAGATGACGGCAAGGGGCAGGCATGAGGCTATGACGGTGTTCATGAGAGGGGCGATCATCGCTTCAAAGGGATCCATCCCGGGATCGATACCGAAAAACGATCTTATTATCATGACAAAGACCAGAGCGACGAAAAACACGCTTATCTTATTCATATAACAGACTGTTCTCTTGATAATTCCCGTCATATCATTCACGCTCCTTTACCATGAATATGAACAGCTTTTCAATGTCGATAGGGTAGGGCTGTATGCCCGGGGGTACCTCGCTTTTGAGAACTATCGCCTCAGCTCCGAAGGTGCCGATCTTTTTGCCGATGACGGCGTTCTTTTTTATGCCGTCAAGCTCCTTTCCGGTGCAGTGTATCACGCAGTAATCCTCGTAGAGCCTGTCCTTTTCCTCCATGAGCATAAGACTGCCCTTGTGTATAAAGGCAACGTAGTCGCACAGCTTTTCGAGGTCGCTTACAATGTGAGAGGATATGAGTATCGAATGCTCGCCGTCGCTTACGAATTCAAGCAGGATATCCGTTATCTCATCGCGCACTACGGGGTCAAGTCCGCTTGTCGCCTCGTCAAGTATCAGAAGCCTTGCATGGTGGGAGAGAGCCGCAGCAATGGAGAGCTTCATCTTCATTCCCCTTGAGTATTTTGAGATAGGCTTTTTCGGCGGCAGTCCGAATTTGCTTATATATTCGTCATACACCTTCCTGTCCCAGCTCTTGTATATCGTAGAGAGCATTCTGCCGAGCTTTATCGTGTTGAAATCGGCAGGGAAGCAGCACTCGTCGAATACTACCCCTATGTCCTCCTTGACAAGCTCAAGCTCCTTGTCGATATCCCTGCCGAGGATCTTTACCGAGCCGCCGTCCTTTTTGAGAAGATCAAGAATAAGCTTTATAGTGGTGCTTTTGCCCGCGCCGTTTTCTCCTATAAGCCCGAGAACGTATCCTTCGGGCAGGGTAAGGCTGATGTCCTTGATCTTGAAATCCTTAAAGCTTTTGCAGAGTCCCTTTATTTCCAATGCGTTCATATCATTTCCTCCGTTTCGTTTTTTATTATCTCAAGCAGTTCGTTTTTTGAAATGCCGTTTTCCCGCGCAAAGCCGACAGCAAGGTTTATCATTTCCTCAAGCCTCATAATGCTCTGTTCCTTTATCAGCTCGGTATTCCGCTTTGCGACAAAGCAGCCCTTTGCAGGCACGGTGTAGACGAAGCCCTCCTTGTCAAGTTCCTCGTAGGCGCGCTTTGTCGTTATAACGCTTATCCTCAGCTCCTTTGCAAGACTTCTTATCGAGGGCAGCATTTCGTTCTCCTTCAGCTCGCCCTTTATTATATGTGTCTTTATCTGTGTGTAGATCTGATCGTATATAGGAACACCGCTGTGGTTGTCTATATATATCAGCAATGCCGCGACCCCCTTCTTTTTTATTTAGTGTTCACTGTATATATACAGTATATACAGTATATACGGAGATGTCAACAGGTTTTCCGGGATTTATATTTTTATTTTCATTTTCGGCAATTCGCACCAATATTGATGCAAAAACTTGACATCTATATGCAAAAATGATATACTTGTTGGGAATATTATTATGAAGGAGTAGGTTTTATGCTCAAAAAAGCAGCTTTTTCATTCTTAGTGCTTATAGTACTTCTGTTTGGCGCGGCTTTTGCCTTAAACGCCCATGCAGCGCAGGACACGGCTGTTTCGGCGCAGACAGCGGAAAGGGTCACGGATTTCAGGATAAGCTCGTCGCGTATCAGCCTTGGCGAAAGCGTTGTGATACGGCTGAAAAGGGCGGACAGCTCTCAGGCGTATTCGGTAAGCTATTTCGTGCGCTCATCGCCGGACGCTAAATGGCGCAGGATAGCAAACGGTGAAAACAAATACTCGGTAAAGTATCTGCCCGGTAAGTCGCTGAATTATGAGTTCAAGGCTGCGGCAAAGGGCGCAGACGGCAAAACGATCTCAAAGAGCTTTGTCGTTGCGGTGGTAAAGGACACGGGCAAGCCTCTTGAGATAAAGACGAACGCCGAAACGCAGACTATTGCCCTCGGCAGCAGCGTAAAGCTCAAAAGCTATCTTACGGGCGGCGTAAGCCCCTACAGATACAGCTTTTCCTATAGCCTTAACGGCGTAAAGTGGAAGTCCCTCGTCAAGAACAGCAAGCTCAGCTATAAAAAGTACACACCCGCAAAGGCGGGATATTATACTGTCGTTAATTACGGCAAGGACAGCTCGGGAAAGCTCGTTCAGAAGAAGTCTGAGCTTATAGTCACCAACGAAACGGGGCAGGAGCTGAATAACACGACAAAGCAGCCCGCAGCGGCGGCTGTCGGCGCAAGACTGACGATAAACGCCTCTGCAAGCGGCGGTACTGCTCCTTATATGTACGAGGCAATACTGACCTCTCCCGGCTCGGACGAAAAAACAGTAATAAAGAGCCTTAGCCGCGATCCCGCGATAAAGCTCACAGGCGGCAGGGCAGGCACATACAACGTAACTGTAACCGTAGTTGACTATGAAGGAAATACCGCTTCCGCAGTGATCCCCGCGGAATTCTACGGCGATACGGGCGAGGAGCTGACGGTCGCTCCAAAGGAATATCCCGCCTCGGTCACGGCAGGCACGTCGGTAGTTTTCGGCGCTGAGGTATCGGGCGGCGTTTCTCCGTATAATTATCAGACCCTCGTAAGACGCGCGGGCGGCGAATGGGAGACTGTCGGAGACGGAACGGACCCAGAATGCACCGTAATATTTGAGAAGTCCGGCTATTATGATTATAAAACGACCGTAACGGACTTCAGCGGAGCGCAGAAGGAAACCGCAGGCTCGCTCATGGTGACCCTTGACAGTGACAAGCCCCTTGAAAACAGCTCGCTGATAATAAACAATCTCATCACCACGGGCAGTGAGCTTAAGGTGAACGCTGCCGCAACGGGCGGCTCTGCGCCCTATACCTATAAGTATTATTACAGAAGGGTAGAGGCGACCGGCTGGACAAGGATAAACAGGGACGAAAAGCAGGACGTATGCACCTGCCTTATAAATACCACGGGTCTGTTTGAGTTCAGGGTCGTCGCCACAGACCAAAAGGGCGCAAGCAGCGAAAGGATAATCCGCTATAACGTCGTAAAGGATACGGGCAAGCCCCTTAAGAGCGTTTCCACGGTGAGTGAAAGCATAGTTACAACGGGCGATATAATAGGACTTGAGGCAAAGCCCTCGGGCGGCTCGGAGCCCTATTGCTATTGGTACTCAATGGCGTATGAGGACAAAGGAATGTCCTATATAGGCAGCAGCAGATACAACAGCAGCTTCAGATAGTGCAGCCCCAGCAGCGTGAGCATGACGCGGTTCATGATGCGCACAAAGCGCATGCGCACAGGCCGAACCGTGTACGCGCTGAATCTGAACAAGACCATGGGGTCAAACAGCTTTAAGTACAGCCATATCAGGAAAAGGGACAGTACAATTGCCGTCAGTATGAACAACCGGCGGTGTGTGGGATCGTAGAAAATCGGTTTTTGCTTTTCTTGCTTCTTTTCCATCGTCAGGCCTTCCTTGCGAACGGATAAAGATACGATGCTTTCCATATTCAGCGGCTCGAATGCTTTGAGCGGCAGTCCTATGAGATACGGTATTCCCGAAAGAAAATCCGTTCCCGTTCTACAGGCTTTTCTTTTATTTTGGGTCAATCATTTTTTTCGTGGGATTGACCATGCCACACTATAGGTTTTCGATGCCGTCCGTCAGTCTCGACATGAACCCCTGGCAATGCTTCAGGGGGGCCATCCTGACGGCGACGAACTCAAGAACCGCCTGCTTTCTCCTCCGTCGGACCCAGGCAGCGTAGCATTGCCTGGAAATCCTGTCAAGGCCAGGCCCTTACGGATAGTTGGGTTGTACCCCTCAGGCTCGGAATCTAAGAACAACCTGCCTGATCACCGCTGCTTCCATTGAATAAAAAAGGATCTTCCTGTAAGATTGGATATGCATCTTGGCGGATGTAACAAACCTAATCAAAAGGAGATCCTTATATCATGGATTATATACGAACCGACGCCGATGGGCAACTGATATTTACACAATC
>CACWNZ010000051.1 GCA_902762335.1 uncultured Ruminococcus sp.
TATCTCTCATTCTCTCTTTTCCAAGCGTAGCCTCCATTAGATCAGCAACCGGCATTTTTTCTGCTTCTTCTCCTATTTTCTTTTTCAGGTATGATACGTGTTCCTCTTCAATATCATTTACGAAGCTGTCTAAGGCATTAAACAGTTTTCTATGCTCCGGCTTTTTCAGCGCCCGATTATTCCTGAGAAGGATCTCAAGAAGATCATGATATTCTGACTCTAAGCTGGCAGTTTTATTTTCATACTTCTTTGACAATTCATTATCTCGATCAAACTCTTGTAATTTCTGAGCTCTTTTATTTTTCAGTTCAAGAAATATAGCGTAAAGCTGTCCAAACTCCTCGTAAGAATAACCCGAAAGTAAAGGTTCATTCCCCTTTGCGATCAGATGATCTATGCCTTCTATGATTTTTGAAAGATCGGTTAGGCAATTGATCTGCCTGAATTTATAAATTGAGATCAATGTCTCGTTGAGATGATAAGAATATAACAACCGTTTCCACGCATTAACGTATTTTCCGAATACCGGCATATAGCTTTTTAAGAACGCTGCGGGCAGATAGGACAGTCTGTATCTGATAAGAAGTATCAGCAATAAGGCGCCTGCCTCCTGTTCTGCCATATCAAAAGATCGCTTTTTGAGCGATGACAGAAACAGCTTCGCAATAGAGCCGATAGTCTTGTCCAAATATCCGGTGTCGATCCTTTTATGAATATCCGCAGAAAGAGCGACAAGATCATGTAACATTAATACCAATAACTCAGAAGCAGCAAGATCATCCTTGTCATCTTCTGAATCGTTATCGTTTTTAGAAGTAAAGTCGAAAGTATTCAGCATAGTCTCTACTTTCAATAACTCACTTTTATCAGCACGTCTTTTTTTCTTTAATTTTTTTATCAGATCGGACATACGCCTTTTCATGCTGTTCCTCCTTTTTCATTATGATTTGCAGTCAGCTCTGACCGCCCGTTGGTTTTATCCTCTGTTCAATGCCGCCGGCAATGAACTCCGATTTTTTTGTATTATCCGAGATCGATCTGATACTTTCGCTGAATTTCTCCATCATATCGTTCAGTCTCATATAGTCTGACTGCACCTTGTCCGCCTCGCTGAGCGTACTGCTGACCATATCCTTCATCTTATCGAGCAGACCCTCGTCATCGGGAACAGGCACCGAGGCTACGTATGCCTTCAGCTTTTCCGCGGCCTCTCTG
This sequence comes from uncultured Ruminococcus sp., assembly GCA_902762335.1. GTDB lineage: Bacteria > Bacillota > Clostridia > Oscillospirales > Acutalibacteraceae > UBA1213. The sequence continues at coordinate 1,216 of CACWNZ010000051.1, forward strand.
TAAAAGAACATCCGCTTCTGCTGTATATCAAGATGAAGTCCCTTGAATCTAAGGTTTGATTCGGCTATCCTCATCTGAACTATCATCTCATAGAGGTCGGCTATCTCTCTTTTCCACCCGGATCCGCTCTCGATAAACGTCGTATGCTTGATCCTTCCGAGCTCTGAGGCAATAGCGGGCGAGGTAAGTATCAGCTCTGCAAGCATATCCTTTGAGTCTTCTATTTTTTTCGTCTCAGTCTCTATGAGCTTTTTGTTCTGCTCGATATTGGTATTGGTCACGTCTATCATGTTCATTACGGAAACGTAGGTATAGCACACGCTCAGATACTCGGTACACCGTTCGGTATAGCGCAGCTTAGATGCCTCGTCCTGCGGTATGAGAAGGTTTGTTCTGACCCTGAGCAGACCCGTTGCAAGGCTCTGCCTTGCCGCAATGGCGGTCTCCCTGCACCCGCTCGCAACGGCGCCCGCAAGTATCTTGGCAATAAGAAAAAGATATCTGTCCACAGACGAAATATCAAAATCATACTCAAGGTTATCCTTTTCAAGCCTGCTTATCATACCGTTGAGCTTGACCTGAAAGTCACCGGGACGATAGGGATTTTTTCTGTCCGCTTCCTTTTCCTTATGATTAAGGAATTCGGCGGGCAGCTTGCTCTTGGAAAGATCTATCCCCCTGAGTATGTCAAGAATCGATGCCTTGTTTTTTCTGTAGTCTGCGGTGATCACCTCTGACTGACCGATGATCTCGCTGTTCAGCTTTTGTATTCTGCCGCTTATCTCATCAGAGAGCGCAGGCGAATTAACAGATAATTCCATAACGTTCCTCCTGAAAGGGCATTATCATGAATCCGAGCTTGTATCGAGCAGATCGTCGTCCGAGATAGCTTCACTCCAATGAGTGCTGCCCGGGGTATGCTGAGACGTTTTTCCGGCAGCAGCCGGCGCAGTGATCACGGACGTTCTCATTTCTTCAAAATACTCCTCGCTATGAACAATCCTCTCCAAAATCTCATTAAGATCGGTGCCGATAAGATTTGCTTTTTTCACCTCAAATATCTCGTCACAGCTCCTGAGCTTCATCGCGGTAAAATCGATCTGCTGCTTCTGGGCCTCGGAGTAGGGATTGGACGGATCATAGCTTTTGTTAAGAACAAAATAGGTTTCCGAAAGCTTAACATAGCTGTTTATAAATTCAATAAGAATTTTCACGTTGCCAAGCTCGCTGTCATTTGAATGAAGATAATTTATAAAGAACAGTATTGTCGAAATTATCCACGAACAGGTCTTGACGTCAGACCTGTTGCGGGCGTTGTCAAGCCTTGTAAGAAGATCGTTTATCTCGTCCGAAATAACGGTGTTTATCGGACGATTGCACGGTCTTGAAAGCTTTTCATATATTTCGCTCATATCCTCGATCGTCTTATCCTCATATATATCATATATAGCGGCAGGCGCGCAAAGCTTCATGCACTTTGTCTTTATGCTGTCGTCATCATAGGTAAAATGGAATTTTCCCGCGGCGGCATCTATAGCGTGCTCGTCCGCTTTTTCGGGATTGTTTTTGAAATAATCGACCGATCTTCTGCAAAGATCCTTCCAGACGTCATCTCTTCTTATCTGCAGATACAGCTCCTTATAGGGCGGACAGATAAACGAAAAGCCGTCCTTGAATATCCTGTGCTCTCTCATTCTTACTACGGGGTCGTTGAGATAAAGAGTCAGATAATCCACTATCGATTTAAGCTGCTGTTCGCCGGGATAGTGGCTTTTCTTTTCTACAAGCGACATAGTCACCATATCTTTGAGTCTCTCACGGTCGTAGGAATTTAAAAAAACACAAGCCTCCTGCTTATTTGACCTGAGTATAGAATAAATATTCTCCATAGCATTCTCTGTTCTGAGAGAGCATACTGCGTTTTCATGCAGATAGTCAAATACGGAGCTGTTAATAAAGCATCTCAGGTTTTTATCCGAATTGTGCGAACATAGCAGTATGATGCTGCCCTTGAACTTGCCGCTCTGACTGAGCTTTGCAAGATCGTTAAGACATTTTTCGTCGCAGTCAAAAAGCTCACAGAACGACTCTAAACGAAAAACTACCGCAACGCTTCTTCTTTTGACCAGATCGACCATCCATTTGGAAAGCTGCTGTGAAGCCGCGCTTTTGAAGATGCCCTTTTTTAGCCTGAAATCGTCATTGTCCGATCTGCCGTAACGGGACACACGGGGCTCTTTGTTTTCATCATTGACAAAATACACGGCTTCATATTTATCATGAAGCTCAAAAAAGATCAGCTTATTCAATTTCGTTCTGAAAACGTATCCCCAGAAATAATCATCAAGCTCATTTGCAAATACATACTGTAACAGTGCTGTCTGAGAAAACATTGCCGACGTCACTCCTTTAGCTGTTTATAGGCGCAGCTCCGATAAACAGGATTATTTAAGCAGATATACCGTTTCTGTCGGCGAGGTATTTCCGAAGCCGTCTCTGAGGATAAAGCAGGCTCTCATCTGATCGTCAACGCTGATGCCGAGCTGCAGAGTCTCCGAAGGGAGATTATCCGCATTTAGGGTCACCTTGTATTCGGGCTCATCACCTACCGCAACACTAAGTGTGACAGGCACCTTGCTGCGTGATGGGATATTCGTAAATTCACCGCTCAGCCATTTGGTAGTTGACATCATGGAATCCGCAGTTCCCGCGGGGAGCGTTTGCTCGCCTTTATAGGTTACAGTATCCGTCACGTCATAATTATGTACTACAACGCCGAGTCGGATCTTCTTGCCGAACTCAGTTCTGTATTTCATTACAGTAGGCTGAAGCGTCTTAAGACCCGTTTCGTAATCGCCCGGGATCTCTACCACGGGAAATTTGCATTTTGGACAAGCTATTCCGTTAAAATCATAGTTACATACCAGACATTTCATAATTATTCTCCTCCAATATTATCAATAAATTCTTCAGCATATTTCTTAAAGCTCGCCAGCAGACTGCTAAGGTAATTATCGACCTCCTTAAGATCGGAACTGATGCTTTCCTCCATATCGGTATATATCACCGTTGTATTGTATCCGAGCGCTTTGCTGAGACTTGCCGAGCAGGCTTCGAGCTTGCCCTTGATCTGCATTGCAAGGATAGTCTTTTCTCTCAACAATCTTACCTTTTCGATAAATTCAGGATCATCCGCAAACCTGAATTCGCTGCGCTTTCTCTCAAGCTTTTTCTTTTCGCTTTCATACTCCTTGATCGCTGCCTCAAGCTTTTCTATTAAACCGCTGACCTCCTCGATATCTCTGCGCAGCTTCCGGCTCTCCTCTTCAAGCTTCTTTTTCTCATCTATAAGTTTCTTATGCTCCTCTATCTCCGCCTGAAGTCCCTTTCTTATCGCCTCTACGCTGTCGCGGTCAGCCTTGCCCTTCAGATCCTCAAGTATATTCTGAAGCTGCTCGATATCCTTATTATTGCTTGAGAGCCTTGAACGAAGCTCCTCTAACTCCTCCTGCTTCTTTTTGAGCTGTTCGGCGCTTGAAGCGTTCTCCTTTGAGAGCTTCTCCGTATCTCCCAGACATTTATCGATCTGCGCGAGCATTTCCTGATGCTCTGCAAGCTTTTTCTTATAGTCATTCTCCACGACCGCAAATCTGCTTGCAGACTGCGGGATCAGCTCATCCTCAAGCTTTTTCACGTTTTCGAGATTCGATGCTATATCTTTCTGCATCATATCAAGCTCTTCATTCAGGGCTCTGAGCTTCTGCACAAGCACCGCCTTTTCCCCTTCGAGCCTTGCCGTCTCGGCTGTCTTTGTCTTCAGCTTTCCTTCAAGCTCGGGTATTTCCTTGTTCTGAAGCTCGGCAATAGCCTGAAGCAGCTCGGTGTATTTCTTCTCTAACGAAGCTTTCTGATCGAACAGTCCCTTTTTATAGTTTTCCTGGTCCTCTATAGCGGATCGCATTTCATCGTTTTTGGCGATAAGTCCATTTATTTCTTCGGTGTAGAGCTTATCATATTCGACCTTAAGCGCTGCGCTTTCCTCTTCAAGTCTTGTTTTACGCTCCCTTGCAGCCTCAAGATCGTTTTCCGCCGCTTTCTTTTTTTGCTCTGCCTCATTGATCGATGCCTGCAGCTTCTTAAGCTCACCCAAGAGCCTTGCGGTTCCTTCGTTGGCAGCGGCTATCTGTTTTTCGAGTCCGGTCTTTTCGTCTTCAGCCTTCTTTGCCTCAGCTTCTGCTGATGAAAGCTGCTTTGTCAGGTCGGCGATCGTGCTCTTAAGCTTCTGTATGGTGCTGTTTAGCTCCACTACCTGACTGTCAAAGGCGCTCGCCTTTTTCTCAAGCTCCTCTTTCTCCTTTGTCTTTTCGGCGATATCGTAGTTTTGCATATCGCTTATCTGCTTTTCAAGCTCCTCGCACTGCCTGACGATGCTTTCGTATTCGCGTTCCCTGCTCTCCAGACCCTTAAGCCTTTCGGCAAGACCGTCTTTTTTCTTCTCTGCCTCAGCGATCTGCTTCTCTACGCCCTCCATAGCAGAGATACTTTCTAACAGACCCTCGGTTTCCTTCTCGGCATTCTCAAGCTTTTCATTCATAGCCGAGAGCCTTTCGCTAACGCCCTCCTGACTCTCGCTTGTTACGGCGTAGGTATTCAGCAGCACGCGCATTTGCCCGCCGAGAAGTCCCGTATATTCGTATTCATCACCTATATCGACGTTTTTGAATTTCTGTCCCGACTCCTGCTCTATATCCTTTACGACACTTTGTATAAGGTGAAAGGCAAGAGTCAATGACGGGGCCTCTTCGCCGTTTGCCTTTATAGCTGCCATAAGGTTTTCAAAGTTCATTGATATCCTCCTCTACAACAGTCGTAAGGTCAAACATATCACTATAGCTTGCCAGCTTGATATCCATGCCGGTGTTTTTTGTGCCGACGCCCCCGAACGGTACTATGTGTACGGATACTATCAGGTTTTCATCTACAGAAAAGCCTATATGCCAAAGACCCTCTATGGGGATATTCGCAAGCCTTCTTGAAATACTGTCCTTGAGCTTGAGCATATAGAACTTATTATAGTTTTCGGAAAAGCCGAAGGCAAAGACGTCTATGTTGTTTCTGAGATTTGTAAAGATCAGTCTGTTTTTCGGACTGTCATCGGCTGAACCCTCATGGCAGAGATAATACGGTCTGCCCGGGATAAGCTCCTGATGATACTTTATACCGAAGGTGAGCTTCGGCTTTCCTTCCTTCGAGCTCTTTGAAATAAGTCCTATAGAGAAGCGCGCCGTGCTTTGCAGGCTTACCCTGCCTGCGGCAAGAAGGGCGGCGCCGAGAGAAATAGCCTGCTCGCTTCTGTCAGTGCGGATATTCTTGAAACGCATATCGTTTTTGGCGTTTGACGTAATGTTGTATATCTCCGATATCTGCTTCTGTACGAGATAGAACGAGCCGAAGCCTCCTACTAAAGCGATCTTGAAATCATCTCTGTTTCCCGCCTCGGGCTTTGTGGGATCCCTCTGTATATGTCTTGCGACCTTCTCGTTTATGTAGCGTATCTGAGAGTCAAGAACAGGCTCTATGATCTGCTTGTATGCCCTGAGGATATGATGATAAGTTATAGTTATGGGCTCCTCGCCGTAATCCAGACAGAAGAATTCTGTCGGCTCCTCTTCGAAAAGATCGTCAAGGTCGTTGTAGCTGTACATATCAAACGTCGTTCTGATCTCCTGAATGCCTCCTATAGACGTAAGATAGTTTTCAAAGCCGACGAGAGCTCTCTTGAACTTGATCTGCGAGCAGTCAACGTTCTCTATCCCGTGCTCATTCAGCGCAAGCAGCAGCACCTGCTGAAGATAGGCAAGTCCCGCATTGCCGAGAGATATATTGCCCGATTCATCGGGGTGATTCTCTCCCTTTCCGCAGCCCTCACGGTAGCATATCTCCATTTTTCCTTTACCGTCCGAGGTCACCTCTGTCAGTGTTATATCAAGAGTGCCTCCGCCGTAATCTATAAGCAGGAGATGTCCGTTAAAGCTTTTATGTGTCTCCTTTTCGTAATTATGCGCAAAATAAGCGCTGGCGGCCTCGGGCTCGGATACGACCTTTATTCCCTCTTTTCTTATAGGGACGTTCAGCTCCTTAAGAATATTGACAAGTATACTTCTGCCGTCAAGTGAGAAGAACTTGCTGCCCCATATCTCGGGAATGCAGATATAGATGTTTTCTATAATTTCCTTCTCACTGCCAAAGCGCTTTAATATTCCCTTGAGTATCATCTCAAGGTAGCACTTGGTCACGGTCACGGGAGTATACTTGTCATTATAATTTCTTGCTTCGATCATATCCTTGTCAGATTCCACCAGCAGCATCTTAAAACCGTCAAATACAGTATAGGATCTGTTGCCCGTCAGGCTTTTTGCGGCTTCTCCTACGGCTATGGCGCCGTTTTTTGAGAGGCTCACCACAGACGGGATACTGACAGGCGCTCCCTCTGCAAGATGCAGAGCCTCTACGGTGTCAGTCTCCTTCGTATATTTTGAAAAGGTAGAATAAGTGCTTCCGAAATCTATGCCTATTTTCATTTTTGCTGACTCCTTTGATCTT
>CACWNZ010000052.1 GCA_902762335.1 uncultured Ruminococcus sp.
GATACCGCCGTTAGGTCCGGGAACTGCGCCCTTGACAGCTATAAGGTTGTTTTCTGCGTCTACCTTGACTACGGTAAGGTTCTGCACCGTTACCCTCTCAGCGCCGAGGTGACCTGCCATCTTCTTGCCCTTCCATACTCTTGAGGGTGTTGAGCAGGCGCCCATTGAGCCGCCGTGACGGGCTACGGGACCCGAGCCGTGTGATTCCTTGAGACGGTGGAAGTTCCAACGCTTGATAACGCCGGCATATCCCTTGCCCTTGCTCTTGCCCGTTACGTCGATCTTGTCGCCCTCGGCAAAAGCGTCGGCCTTGATGATGTCGCCGACCTTGAATGAATCGAGGTTGTCTACTCTGAATTCACGAAGTGTGCTCTTGGGAGCTACATCGGCCTTTCTGAAGTGACCGAGAAGGGGCTTTGAGATATTCACGGGATCGTTCCTGAACTTGTCGCTTCTTACTCTCTTGCCCTTGCCGCTGCCGTTCTGGACCTTGAGCTTTATATCGCCAAAGCCGAGCTGTACAGCTTCATAGCCGTCATTTTCTACCGTCTTGATCTGCGCTACAACGCACGGACCTGCTTCGATAACGGTAACGGGGAGAACGGCGCCCTTTGCATCGAAGATCTGTGTCATACCGATCTTTTTTCCGATGATCGCTTTCTGCATTTGTTTTTCCTCCTTGATAGGTTATTGGTCGGCGTTTCACCGACGTGACCCCTGCTGCCTGTTGGTTGTGATCAGAGCTTTATCTCGATCTCAACACCGGCAGGGAGCTCGAGTCCTGTAAGAGCCTCAACGGTCTTGTTTGAGGGTCTGAGGATGTCGATAAGTCTCTTATGAGTTCTTGTCTCAAACTGCTCACGGCTGTCCTTGTACTTATGAACAGCACGCAGGATGGTAACGACCTGCTTCTCGGTGGGGAGCGGTACGGGACCCGATACCCTTGCACCTGTGCGCTTTGCCGTTGCAACGATCTTCTCTGCCGACTGATCGACCAGCTGATGATCGTAACCCTTGATCCTTATCCTTATTTTTTCCTTGACTGCCACGCTAATCGCCTCCTTATTGTAGTTGGCGGGCGTTTTCTCAATTCCTTACACCCTTCCGGGTGTTTCCTGCAACTCTATTAGAAAACCGGATCTGCGCATGGTAGATCCGGGTCAGGTCCTTAGAAAATCAGAGCGCAGTTATTGCCCGTTTTCCTGCAACTCTCGGAAAAAGAGCAGGCTCACGCTCATAGAAATATTCTTTCGCCCGGTTTGAAATCGGACATACTCCACGGAAAAACCGGCCTGTTTCAGCCGCAACCTCCCGCTTCAACGCATATCTGTCGCAGTCACGCTCCATTATAATAGCACATACTTCCCCGTTTTGCAAGCTTTTTTGAAAAATATCTTTGTAATAATGGTAGAAATTTCATAGTATATTTTGTATAATATGCCACTGCTTTTCAACGATATATACATTCAAAAGCGGCGCATTTCGTATATATGCCGAGCCTTTTCCCGTCATAATACACAACAGGTCAGTTCCTGCCCCACACAATGGTGCGGGCGCTGTGACGGTATCTATAATATCACGAACGCCGTCGTTTTTCAAGTCCTTTCTTTATATATATGTAAGGCTTTTCCGAAAAGCCGTAGAAGTACGGGAGCTTATACGGCTTATTGAGATCATCATCAGAATCCGCCGAAAATTTACAATTTGTTCACCATTCATATACACGTCGGTGCTATAATCAGTCTCACCCCATAAAAAAAGGCAATATTCCCGAGTACGAAAACATGTACCTTGACAACTGAAGGAGAGATGCTGTTATGAAGAAATGCAGAGTTCTGCATGTCAACGACGGTAACGCAAAGGAGCTGACCAACGGAAACAGATTTTTTGCCGAAAATTACCCGAAAATGGAGGAGGCCATAAACAGGGTAATTCAGATGGGCTATGAGGTAAAACAGATGGTGCCGCAGTATTCGCCCTCTATACAGGGAAATGAAGGCTCATATATGTTCTATCTCAGCGGATACGCCTTTTACCTTGAAAAGGAATTCAAGCCGGGCGAAAACGACGACGAGGAGTTCAATAAGCTCTTTGACGAGCTGAATCCCGTAGAAGATGACGAAGAAGAAGACATTTTTGATTTCGACGAAGACGAAGACATTTTTGATTACGATGAAGAGGAAGAGAAAAAAATATATTCCGGCTTATACGACGACGACGATGACGACGATGACAGCCGCGGAGGAGATCACTTTTCTTCCATCCTTGACGGCGAAACACATTCTCCCGACGAAGAATCAGAATAATGCCTTAAACCGGCAGATGACACACAGCAAGACCGCACGATCCGAAACGATCGCGCGGTCTTTTTTGTTACGGGGAGAGGAAGATCCTCCGCTCGTTATCACTTATAGATCTCTGCAAGTACAGTGTCAGCGCTTATCTCCTTTGCAGTGCCGTCGTTTACGACAATGTTGCCGTCCTCGTCTGCGCCGAATACGGAGAAGTCAAAGCTTTCATCGCCAAGACACATGTACTCAAGAGCCTCCTTTATTGTGCCTTCCTTTGCTTCAGTTATACCGGAAGCTACCTCTGCATAGAAGCTCTTGCAGGCGCAGTCTATTGTTGCAGCGTCGCTCTCTGCATCTGTCGAAGGCATTGCCTCATAGATCTCCGCAAAGGTGGTGTTCTCGGTTATGTCCTTTGTATAAGCGCCGCCCTTTGCCGAGATAGTGCCGTATTCGTCCGCTGCAAACTTGCTGAAGTCGAAGTCCGCATCTGCTATGCCCATATATTCAAGAGCGCCCTTAATAGTGCATTTGCCTGCCGCAGCGCGTCTCTCTTCCTCTGAGGCACTGTTTGCGGGGAGCTTGTCAGCCTTTACATAATTTGCATATTCCTCATCTATCGCACCGACTACTATAGAAGCGAAGTAGTCCTTGCAGGCACAGTCAACAGTAGCTGCGTCCGTCTGCTCCTGACAGGCAACACCGTATCCGCTGTTTATCCTTGCGGCTACCTCGTTCATGCCCTCTTCGATCTCCTTTTTGTCAGCGGTCTTTGTCATACTGTAGCTCTTGCCGCCTGCTATGACGACAGCCTTGCCGTCCGCATAGTCGGTGATCTCTACAGGGCAGGTCTGAGTGCCGTCAATGGGGTTCTCCGATACAAGAGTGAAGCTTGCTGTCGTTGAGCCGTCGGCGTTCTTCTTTGAGGTGTAGTTCGTGATCTTGCCGTCCGCATAGAACTCTGCGCCCTCGCTGCCGACTGCCGCAAAGCCTCCGAAGCCGAACTCGGAATGATCGTCAAGCTTGATGAAGACCGCTTTCGCGCCCTGTTCGTCGCAGCTGTAGTATGCGTACTCTATCATATCCTTGCTGAGCTCACCGTTTGCAAGGGTCGCCGAGCCGTTATTGGTTCCCGTTGTAGCCACAGAAGCCTCTGTGCTTACCGCCGCGCTCGACTGAGGAGCAGATGAGGAAGCCTCGTCCTTTTTGCCGCCGCAGCCTGTAGCTGCGCATACGAGCATTGTTGCCGCCATTACCGCCATGATGATCTTTGTTACTGTCTTTTTCATTTTAATTTCTCCTTTCGGTTTTTACAGGTTTGTGTTGTTTCGTTGTTATGGCTATATCATACATGACTAAGGTGACAATAAAGTGACTGCAAAAAAATTTTTTCCGACAGAAAAAGATCTGCCCCCGTATCCTTGCGATACGGGAGCAGACCGAAGTTATATTATTGTACGGGGGTAACGATGACCTCATCGTCTACCGGAGCGCCGCCCTTTTCAGCGCCGCACAGGCAGGTCGTAACATAAGAGGGATTCATTCTGCCGCAGGAGCATTTCCAATCCTTTGCGGGAAGCACCGTCCTGAACTGTCTTGAAGGAAGCGTGATCTTTTTGAGCTTTCTATCAGAAGTACCGTTCTTTTCGGCTTCCTCTTCCCTTTTGTTCAGCTCGTTCATAAGTCTTACAATATTAAGGTCAGGCTCGCTGCAAGCGAAGGCAAAGCCTAAAACGCCGAAGATCGCGCCTATCCAGAACCACTTTACGACTTTATCATAATAGCCCTTGTTGTGCATCATCGTTGCCGTTACCGAGCCCCATACAAGACAAAGGATAATATAAGCTATTACGCTGAATATTGCTAACCAATTTACTCTTTCCATAACAGTACCTCCTGAATTTCCTGTATCATCGCTAAGATGATAATAAATTATATCGTGTTCCTGAACACTGATACTATTATACAGAAAGCACTGTCCGGCAGGATTGAAATAGCCCGATTTTTTCAGGCTTGAATATATGTTTTCCGACGATTTACACCGAAGCAAAGTCTGTCATCTCATCAACGGGCATTTTGCTGATAAAGCACTCGCCTATGCTCCTGAGGATTATAAGGCTTATGCTCCTGCCCGAGCTTTTCTTGTCTCCCCTTGCGGCATCGCATATCTCACTTATGCCGTAGGGGCTGTCTGTTGGCAGACCGTATTTTTTCAGCAGGGCTTCAAGTCTTTTATATGTACCCTTTTCCGTAAGACCCCGCTTCTCGCTTATCCTCGTTATCACAGCCGCGCCTGCCGCAACTGCCTCTCCGTGGGTATAGCCCGAATAATCGCCGAGCTTTTCTATAGCATGACCGAAGGTATGCCCGAAATTGAGTATAGCCCTCTCTCCCGTGTCGAACTCGTCCCGCTCTACCACGTCGCGCTTTATAGAAACACAGCGGTATATTATCTCGTCTATGATGTCCGCGGCGTTTTCGTTCTCGAGCATTTCAAAAAGCTCCCTGCTCCTTATGCAGCCGTACTTTACTACCTCGCCCAGACCGTCACGGAAGAATTTATCGGGCAGGGTATCCAGCGTATCGGGGTCGATAAGCACTATCCTCGGCTGACGGAAGGCGCCCACAAGATTTTTCCCGAAGGGCATATCTACGGCGGTCTTTCCTCCTACGGACGAGTCCACCTGTGCAAGCAGGCTCGTGGGTATCTGTACGAAATCTATGCCACGCAGATAGGTAGCCGCCGCAAAACCCGCCATATCGCCCGTCACCCCTCCGCCGATGGCTACTATAATATCCGTTCTCGTTATTTTATTTTCAAAGAAACTGCCGTACATTTTCTCGACGGCAGAAAGTCTCTTGGAAGCCTCTCCCGCTTCAAAGACGAACTCCGACACCTCAAAGCCGTTCTCTTCAAGAGAAGCCCTCACCGTATCCGCATAAAGCGGCGCTACGTTGGTATCGCTGACTATAACGGCTCTCACTGCCTTGGTAAGCGGTCTTATATGCTCTCCCGCCTTTTTGATGTTGCCGTGTTCTATAACTATACTGTAAGGAACTCCCGTCTTTACCTCGACTATGCTCATTCTCCGAGCGCCTCCTTTATTTCCTTTCCCCTGTGCAGAAGCTCCGCCAGCTCTCTGCGGTCACCATTTTCTATCCCCTTTTTTATCAGCTCAAGATTATCTATAAGGGTCTGTATCTCGTCCGCAAGGGGCTCCTTGTTTTCTATAAAAAGCTCCGCCCACAGCTCGGCGTTGATATTCGCCACCCTTGAAACGTCCCTATAGCTGCCTGCGGAAAAGCCCTTATGCTTCATGCACCTCGGGCTGAAAACGTAGGCGCAGGCAAGGGCATGGGGAAGCTGAGACGTAAAGGCGATCATTCTGTCGTGCTCCTCGGGCGTGGTAAAGACCGTCATGCCGAAGCCGAGCTTTCTCACAAGAGCCGCAACGTTATCTACCGCCGTCTGCGGCGCGCCGCAGGGAAGTATTATACCGCTTGCGCCCTGAAACAGATCCGCCTCGGACACGTCGAAGCCGTTTTTCTCCTTGCCCGCCATTGGGTGAAAGCCCACGAAGTAAAAGCCGTTTTCCTCTGCAAGAGCCTTCAGCGCAGGACAGATCTTCGATTTTATGCCGCAGGTATCTATTACTATGCAGCCCTTTTTTATCCTGCTCTTATTCTTTTTTACAAAAGCAACTGCGGCGTCGGGGTATATGCCCAATATAAGCATATCCGCCGTTTCAAGCGCGCTCTCGTCGGCAGCCTCGTCTATCGCTCCGCAGGCAAGCGCCTTTTCAAGAGGCTCTCTGCTCCTGTTTATGCCGTAAACGAAGTTATCCGTGTATTTCTTTATCGCCTTTGCCATTGACCCGCCTATTATCCCGAGTCCCGATACAACAATATTCATGATCTCTCATGCGGCTCCCGCCGCATTTCCTCCTTTTATCATTATATCGGTATTATATCATTCTTTGATAGTATTTTCAATTATCCCGCATTATTTCTCGCTCATTATCCCGTCATACGCCTCCTTGAGAGCGAACACCCTCTTTGCAAGGATGTCGAACTGATCGGGCGTGAGGGACTGTGCGCCGTCTGAGAGCGCGTGACGGGGATCGTTATGCACCTCTATCATAAGACCGTCTGCGCCCGCCGCTACCGCCGCCAGAGCCATCTGCTCAACGAGAGCCGATTTGCCCGTTGCATGGCTCGGGTCAACTATAACGGGCAGATGAGAAAGCTTCTTTACCACGGGTACGGCGGAAAGATCGAGAGTGTTCCTTGTAGCTGTCTCAAAGGTGCGTATGCCCCTTTCGCAGAGAATGACCCTGCTGTTGCCGCCTGCCATGATGTATTCGGCGCTCATGAGCCATTCCTCTATGGTGCTTGAAAGTCCTCTCTTGAGCAGTATCGGCTTGTCGGTCTTGCCCAGCTCCTTGAGCAGCTCGAAGTTCTGCATATTCCTTGCGCCGACCTGAATAATATCCACGCCCTCGAACATATCTATATGACCCACCCTCATTATCTCTGTAACAATGGGAAGACCCGTTGCCTTTCTTGCGCCCTTGAGAAGATCAAGCCCCTCGCTTTTCAGCCCCTGAAACGAATAGGGCGAGGTCCTCGGCTTGAAGGCTCCTCCTCTGAGGAACTGCGCCCCCGCCTGCTTTACCCTCTCCGCTACGTAGTTTATCTGATCCTCGTTCTCTACCGAGCAGGGACCCGCCATTATGCAAAGTCCCCCGCCGCCTATCTTCTGTCCCGTGGGCAGTTCTATCACGGTATCGTCGGGGTGGAACTTCCTGTTCGCCTTCTTATACGGCTCCTGCACCCTTTTAACGCTCTCAACGGCGTCCTGCGCGTGTACCCAATCCTCGTCTATGCTCGTGGTGTCCCCTATAAGTCCCAGAACAGTGGACTCTACGCCTACCCATTCGTTGACCTTTACGTTATAGCGCACCTCGAGTGCCGCCTTGAAAAGCGTGAGCTGTTCCTTTGTCGTTCCCTGTTTGATTACAATGATCATTTTCTTTTCCTCCGTTAAAAAATAATAAAAAAAACGGGATCCCTGCGGATCCCGTCAATTCACCTGAATATACAGCTTTGTTCAGAAGGCGTATCTCACGCCCCCGCGTGCTTCTGTACTGTAGGGAACGGCTTTACGGAATTTCGCAGCGCAGCAGATGATTTTTCCATACCAAAAAAAGCATGAAAAGAATGTAAAGTATCCAAAAAATCGTGCGCTGAGCTTTTTCATTCCGAAGGCTTCCCCTTTCCTGAAATATTATGCTACCATACTAAACCAACAAAACAGATTTGTCAATAGATCAATTATATTAATACAGGGCTTTTGAATGAGTAAATAAACTATGAACAGAGCCAGTTAGCAACGATTTTATCAAGGTATGAGGTGTCAAGGTGACAATTAAATTGCTTGTCGGTAATACCGCCTTTAAAGGACTTTTCGCTTTTTAAGATATTGAAGGCAATTTGTCTAATGACGTTAAAGTTCTCGGCTG
>CACWNZ010000053.1 GCA_902762335.1 uncultured Ruminococcus sp.
TCTGTATGAATTATAAATACAAAATGTGGAACTTATATGGAATACAAGTAAATAAAAAATGAATTGTATAAGGAATCCGTGTGGAATATCGCCGTACGAATATAATATAATATAATATAATATAAACAGAATTTACCTGCCGCGTCTTGTAATAATATCGCTGAAACTGAAAAAAATAATAACACAGTCCAAAAAGAAAGAGGGCGTAAGACCAAGGCTCCCGAGGGAGCGAAGGCGGTCGCGCTCCCTTCGGGGCTGTAAATAACACAAAGGAGTACAGGTCATGTCTAACAGCAATAATTCTAACTCTATCAACGTGCCTGAGGCAAGACAGGCAATGGAAAAGTTCAAGATGGAATGCGCCAACGAGGTCGGCGTAGATCTCAAGCAGGGCTACAACGGCGAGCTCACCTCCCGTCAGGCAGGCTCGGTAGGCGGTCAGATGGTCAAAAAGATGATCGAGGCATACGAGAGAAGTATGTGATCCCGCTTTTGCAGACAAAATAAAAACCGCGGGTCTTCTATGACCTGAAAAAAGGCACGGCTGCCCCTTATGACGGGACTGCCGTGCCGTATCATTATTGAAATATCTTATACGCTGAAGAGCAT
Organism: uncultured Ruminococcus sp.; assembly: GCA_902762335.1. Classification (GTDB taxonomy): domain Bacteria; phylum Bacillota; class Clostridia; order Oscillospirales; family Acutalibacteraceae; genus UBA1213. Next base: position 610 of record CACWNZ010000053.1, read on the forward strand.
AGTGCCGTATGAAGGATAGGGCCAATGCTTTGCCGACATATTGGATTCCATTTCGTCAGCTACCGCGCGGAGTTCCTGCATAGCTGAGAGGACGTTATCCTTATAATAAACCGCGCTCTCGGCAACTCCGTCTACGTCCCTTGCGCCGACTACCGCCTTGTCAAGAACGTCTATCTTCTTTGCAAAGCAGGCAAGCAGCGTTGAGAGCTTTTTGAGAAGCTCCGTCTCCGCCGTCGCGGTCAGCTCGGGATCTACCGACCTTAAAAGCACCGCCGTTTCGGCAAGCTCCTTTATATAAGCCGATACCGCAGGGAAAATATCCTTCTTTGCCATATCGAGCGCCGTGAGAGCCTCTATATTGATTATCTTGGAGTAGTTCTCAAGGATTATCTCCGTTCTTGATCTCAGTTCTACCTCGGTATAAATGCCGTGTTTGCCGAAAAGCCTGATATTCTTTTCGTCGGTGTAGTGAGGGAGCGCGTCGGGAAGGGTCCTGTAATTGAGAAGTCCCCTCTTCTCCGCCTCGGCTACCCATTCCTCGGAGTAGTTATCGCCGTTGAAGATTATCCTCTTGTGCTCCCTGAGGGTCTTTCTTACAAGCTCCTCGGCGGCGTCCTTTATATCGCCCTCTGCCTTTTCAAGCTCGTCGGCAAAATCGCACAGAGCATCGGCAACTATAGTATTGAGAATAGTATTCGTACAGGCGACGTTTTCGGAAGAGCCTACGCTTCTGAACTCGAACTTATTGCCCGTGAAGGCGAAGGGTGAGGTACGGTTGCGGTCCGAGGTATCCTTTACGAAGTTGGGCAGAACGTCCGCGTTGGTCTTCATAATGGGCGCGTCCTTCTTCTTGTACTCCTCGTTATACATTATTGAACGCAGGACCTCTGTCAGCTCGTCCCCGAGATACATAGAGATAATAGCGGGGGGCGCTTCGGCGGCGCCGAGTCTGTGGTCGTTGCCCGCGCTTGCGGCGGCTATCCTGAGAAGATCCTGATGCTCGTCCACAGCCTTGATGACTGCCGCAAGTATTACAAGAAACAGCGTGTTCTCTCTGGGATTCTTTGACGGGTCGAGGAGATTCCTGCCCGTATTTGTAGACATAGCCCAATTGTTATGCTTGCCCGAGCCGTTTACGCCGGCAAAGGGCTTTTCGTGCAGAAGGCAGACAAGTCCGTGCTTGTCGGCTATATCCTTCATCGTAGCCATTGTAAGCTGGTTATGGTCGGTAGCTATATTTGAAGAATCGAAAACGGGCGCAAGCTCATGCTGTGCGGGCGCGACCTCGTTATGCTTGGTCTTGGCGTAAATGCCGTATTTCCACAGAGCCTCGTCAAGCTCCTTCATATAGGCTGATACTCTCGGCTTTATCGTGCCGAAATAGTGGTCGTCAAGTTCCTGTCCCTTGGGGGGTCTTGCGCCGAAAAGAGTTCTGCCGCAGTATATGAGATCCTTGCGCTGCTTGAATATCTCCTTATCTATAAGAAAATACTCCTGCTCGGGTCCGAGCGTCGTAATTACCCTCTCGGATACGGTATCGCCGAAAAGGCGGAGTATCCTGAGCGCCTGTACGTTCATGACCTCCATAGAACGCAGAAGCGGGGTCTTTTTATCGAGTATCTCGCCCGTATAGGAGCAGAACGCGGTAGGAATACAGAGTGAGCCGTCCTTAATAAACGCGTATGAGCTGGGATCCCACGCTGTATAGCCCCTTGCCTCAAAGGTAGCTCTGATACCGCCCGAGGGAAAGCTTGAAGCGTCGGGCTCGCCCTTTATAAGCTCCTTGCCCGAAAACTCCATTATTACGCCGCCGCCCTCTACGGGTGTGATAAAGCTGTCGTGCTTTTCGGCGGTAATGCCCGTCATGGGCTGAAACCAATGGGTATAGTGCGTAGCGCCGTGCTCAAGCGCCCATTCCTTCATTGAATGCGCCACAACGTTTGCAACGCTGACGTCAAGGGTCCTGCCCTCCTCAATGGTCTTTTTGAGCGCCTTATAGGTAGGCTTGGGAAGGCGCTCCCTCATTGCCGCGTCGTTGAACACCAGACTGCCGAATATCTTGGGTACGTTCATATTTTCCTCTCCGTTTCTGTAATAGTAAAAAAGAGAAAAAGGCACCGTAGGATGATATGTCTCAACCTACAGCGCCTTTGCTGTCGTTGATAAAATTATACTCTTGAGAAAAAATATTGTCAATACTCCATTTTTTCCCATTACGGCTTTTCGTTATCGGTTACATTTTTTCGGTATTTGATTACAAAAAAATAGCTAAGTTGCAACAACTCTTGCCTTATTCGGGTTTACAGTTTATAATATATAATAAATTCGGAAAGTTGAATTTGAATGTGGAATTCGGAGTAGCGGCAGCCGGAAGAAGTGAATAATGAATAGTTAAGGACGGAGAGAATGATGTCTAAGAGCTTTTTTTACAGCATAAATCTGTTGATAAAAAGCGACTCGCATCTTGAGAAGGCGATCGCTTCGGTAATATCGGACGAGAGCTATTTTATCGAGAACGTGCAGCTCATACTGATAGATACTGTTTGCAGTGAGCTGAGCATGGAGATATGCGCGGAATACAATAAAAAATACCCCGATAATATATGGTTTGTAGACGCACAGGGCAAAAACGCGGCGGGAGCATATAACGATGCAAAAACGCTGTGCCTCGGCAAATATATCGCCTATATCGATAATTACGGCGAATATTCAAAAAAGGCGCTTTCGTCGCTCAACGCAAGGCTGCTGAAGTCGTGCAGGATACCCGTGCTGTGTATGCAGCCGATGATCTCGCCGACGGGCGAGGAGGAACGCCCCTATACCGATCTGAACGGTACGGGGATAATCAGGCTCAAGGAGGAGCCCGATAAGTTCATTCCCCTGCTCGGGTGCTGCCTGTTCAATAAAAAAACGGCGGATCAGCTCAGCTTTGACGAGAGCCTCGTGTTCCATGCGGACGTGAAATTCATTACCGAGGCGCTTATACAGACCTATTCATATCTATTCACCGACGAGCACAGATATACTACGCTTCAGCCTACCGAAAGAGAGCCGTTCAGGTATCAGCCGCAGTACAGCAGGGACTTCTACTCCCGCACTATGAGAGAGGTAATAGTTCCGATGATGATAAACTACCCCGGCTCGGTGCTTGCACAGTCGGTAATGCTCTATCTTATCTGTATGCGCTTTGCGCTGAATGAGGACGAGAGATATAAGCACGTTATAATAGGCAACTATATAGACGACTTCTTTGAGAGAGTGTCCGAGGCGCTGAGATATATCGAGGATCCCGTGATACTTAACAAAAAAATATACAGACGATGCGGACTTGACGAGGAAATGAGCTTCCGCTTTTTAAGACTGAAATACAGACAGCCCGACCTTGAGCCGCAGATAGACCTTGTAAGCCCCAAGGAAAAAGTAGAAAAAAGCTATTACAACGAATGCACCATGCTCGTAAAGACTACCCTGAGCGGCGAGATGAGAGCGCATTATAAAAACGCCCTGATAGGCTCGTCAAGAGAGATCACCGCGGATATAAGATCACTGAACTACGATAAGGACGGCATTTATGCCGACGCGGTGCTGAACGGCTGTTCGTTTATCGAAAGCAGGGAGCTTCAGGTGTTCGTGAATATAAACGGCGAACGCTTTTCGGTAGTTCCGTCGCAGGTATATACCATAAAGAAATACTTTGACGTACCCTTTATAAGAAGATATGCGTTCAGCTTTTTTATGCCCGTCAGCAGCGGAAAGACCATGGATACCGCCTTTATAACCGTAAAGTACAGGAATCTTTCCTTCCGCGTGGGTCTTACCTTCAACGGGATACACGCGAAGCTCTCTACAAAAATAAAGAGCAGCTATTGGACTTTTCTTGACAGGGTGCTGCTGTATGACCGCAAAAACCAATCTCTTACCGTAAGAGAGGCAACGGGCAGCCTGCTGAGAGCCTGCGAGAGCAAATTCCTTCAGGAGGCGGGAGAATACGCTTCTCTGCCCGAGGCGGTGCATTACCGTCAGCTGAGAAAGAACGTTCGCAGCGATATTGAAGAAAAGGTCGGCGGAAAAATAATACTTTTCTATGACGAAACGGGCATAAACGGCAACGGGAATATTCTTTTCAGATATTTCTCCGAGAATAAGAACAATGACGACCTTGAGGTGTATTTTTCTGCGCCTAAGGGCGACGATGCATATAACTATCTTACGGGAGAGCAGTTCGAGCACGTTATCGAGACGGGCTCAAGGCGCTCAAAGCAGCTTGCCCTCGCCGCCGACGTGATAGTCGCTACGGACTGCGACGTTTATGAATCGCTGCGCTTTACCGAAAAGGATATACTATTTCTCAAGGACCTTATGAACGCGTCAGTCGTATCGGTCAAGAACTTCTTTATTACCTACGCTTCGGCTCAGTTCGAGAACAGACTAAGAGACAACACACAGCTTTATCTGTGCGCGTCAATGCGTGAGCGTGAGCAGCTGCTCAGAGGGGTATACGACTACGACGAGAGCGTGATAAAGACGACGGGCTATCCCATGCTCGATACCCTGACAGACGAGCATGAAAGGCTTATCCTCATAGCCCCCGGCGACAGACGGCAGTTCTGCATTTATGAGAATTCCGAATACTACCGCTTCTCCGACAGCCGTTTTTTCAAGCTGTATAACGATCTGCTGATAGATCCGGCGCTTCACGAGGCGCTTAAAAAATTCGGCTACAGGATAGCGCTTATGCTGCCCTTCCCTGTCGAAAAATATCTTCAGCTTTTCCATAACGACGAGCTCGTCACGCTGTATCAGACCACGGAGCATAACGAAACGGAGCTTGTAAAAAGGGCGGCTGTCATAGTTACCGATACCTCAGAGCTTCAGTACCGCTTTGCCTATCTCAACAAGCCCGTCGTATATTATTTCCCCCATGACCTGCCCGTAGCTCAGGAGCTGAAAAACGAGGGGCTTGCGAAAACGAGCCTCGGCAGAATGTTCTTTGAGCGCGACAAGCTCACGGCGCATCTAATAAAGGAAATGGAAGGCGGCTTTATACAGCCCGATACCTATTCCGCTATGGTATCGGAATTCTTCGCTCACCGTGACGGCGCAAGCTGCAGCAGAGCCTTTGACGAAATAATGAAGGTGCTTGCTTCGCAGCCGCCCGCAAACAAACAATAACAAAAAGGACACGGCAGTCTCATCTAAAGAGAACGCCGTGTCCCGTTTTTTTACTTTATAAAGGGCAGATCCGCAGCGGCTATAAAGAAGACCGCGCAGCTTGCGGCGGCTGCGGTTATCAGCGCCGACCATATTGTATAGGCGCGCGCGCACGCCTTTATACTGCCCGTCCTCTGCTCGCGGAAGGACAGCACCGCCGCCGTAATGACGTTTATGACGGGTATCATCAGCATGAGCTCGAGCAGAAAAGCCCTCGCCGTTGTAAGCTCGCCGTTTCTCCGTCTGCGCTTTTTTCCGTATCTGCGCTCGTAGTATTCATCGTTGAGCCGCTCTATGCTCTGCTCGTCAAATACCCTGTGGAACGGCGGCTCCTCGACCGAACGTTCGGCAGCCTCCTTCTCTCTGAAATACAGCTCCTCGGCGACCTCGTATATTATGCCGTCAAGCGCGTATCTTACGGCAGTCTCCTCATATTCCCCGTATTCATCGGCGCAGAGTCCGTCCTCATCGGCGGAGTCCGAGATGACGGTATCGGGCGTGAGGTCGTCGTATTCCTCGTATTCGTCATAGCCGCCGAATTCGTCGGCGGGATCCTCCCCCTCAAAGCGCAGCGCTTCGGCAGCGGGATCGTCCTCACAGGTATAGTCCGACACCTCATCAACAGAGTATTTTTCGTTTTTTTCGCAGATCATTATCAGAGCCTCCGTTATTTATTCGGCAGAAGGCTCCCGTATTATCAGAATCTGTTCATAACAAGACCCGTTATCAGCTTGGGATAGAAATAGGTGGATTTCTGGGGCATTTTCTCGCCTGCGGCGGCGACGTCCCTTATCTCCGTCACCCTTGTGGGATTGAGAATAAACGCGCATTGGCTCTTGCCCTCATCAACGGAGCTTACCGCCTCGTCAAGCTGCTTGACATAGGTAAGGTTTATCTGCTTTGCCATGTTTTCCTTATCTATTCCCATAAGCCTCTCAAGCACGAGGGTATGCAGGACGGTAACGTCAAGACCTCTGTATGCTTCGCTCTTATCGGGCAGCAGAGTATCGAGTATCTTGCCGTCCTTAAGTACGAGGATAGTATAATCACCGCCGCCGCAGTAGAACGCGAAAGCCTTTTTATCCTGCTCATAGAGCGCTCTGAGCTTCTGCCCGGCTGATGATACGTCCTTTTCGGGTATTACCTCGAAGAATTCGCCGCACTTATCAAGCAGGGCGGCGGCATCGAAGCCCTCAAGGTCACGCACGAGTCTGTGTGTGGGCAGAACTACGAGTCCCTCGTGCTCCATATCCACGAGCATCATCATAACGTAGTCCTCCTCGCCCGTAGCTATGCCGTTTTCGCGGCAGTAGTTGCGGTAGTTGAGAGCCGTCTCGTAGCGGTGGTGACCGTCCGCGATATAGAGCTTCTTATCCGCAAACTGCCTTGATATGAATTCTGTATCCGCGGGGTCGTCGGCTATCCATAATCTGTGCGTAACGCCGTCGCCGTCGGTAAGCTCGTTTACGGGTCTGCCCTGTGAAAGCTCATCAAGCTTCTTGGTGATGGCGTGCTCGCTGTCGTTATAGAGAGAATAGATCTGGCTGAAATTACAGCCCGTCGCCTTCATCAGATTGAATCTGTCCTCCTTAGCCTTTGAGAGAGTCTCCTCATGAGGAAGAACGACGCCCTTCGAGAATTCCTCTATCTTCACCCTGACGATACAGCCCTTGAATTTAGTGTGCAGACCGCCGATAGTGAATTCCTCCTCGTAGATATACACGCCTTCCCTTTCGTCACGGACGAGAATGCCCTCGTCGAGCCATTTTGCAAGAACGGCGCCCGCCTCCCTGTAGGGATCGTCGCCCTTCGGGAGCTCGAGCCTTATAATGTTGTTGGGGTTTTCGGCAAGATAGCCGAGTCTCTGCTCCTCGCTTATTATGTCATAAGGGGGGCAAACGAGCTGACTGATCTCACCCGCCTTTGCGGTGTTGAATCTCAGCGCCTTGAATGGT
>CACWNZ010000054.1 GCA_902762335.1 uncultured Ruminococcus sp.
TGTTATCCGTCATATAAGCGGTCGCCAGACGATAAAGATATTTCTTTGTATCCATCAACGGATTAGGCTTGTACTGAAGCACTCGCCCCAGTGCCGGAGCCGCATTGCCGATAACCTCCGGCTTGAGCTTTGAACAGTGAGTAGCAAAGCAGTGGATAGCCGCCCTTGTCAGCTCCATTTCGTATATGCCGCCGGCATAGGTGCTATATACAGGCTGATAACTCGACAGCACCGCAAAATAGCCGTCAAGCGCCTTCTTGATGTCCTTATTCCTCATCTGCTTCTTCAACTCCTGTGTTCATCTGAATGTAATTGTCCTTTTTGTTTTGCAGTACAACATAAGCGCACAAAAGACTTATGCTGCCGTCAATTCTTTGTGTCCTGTCAAGCCCCTTGACGGGCTGAATGTTGCCGTTAATGTCCTGCTTTATCTGTGTATTGTAAAAACACCATTTATCTATCGGATTGTCATTGTAAATGATCTTGTGCGCCTGGAAATCGGCTTTCATGTCCTTCATTGGCTGACTAAGGGTGAAGCTTCCCTGACGTATCGGTATCATGGATTTTTCCCCGAACTGTGCCTTGAAGTCTCGGAGCAGGCTGTCGTCAATATGCCACGGATCATAGCCTATCCACAGCGGATACAGATCCTCTTCGTCACGCAGCTCCAGGAACCATTCAAGAAACACACGCTTGTCAACCTTGTTCCCGGGGACGGTCCTCATCAGGCCTCTTTCTATCCACAGATCGTAGGGCACCTTGTCACGCCCCTCCGCGCTGCCGTTTTTTTCCTGCTCGTCAATTACCCTCTGCGGAATCCAGTACATGGATTTTACGTAGATATGATCGTCACCCGGACGCATACAAACCGCCTTTGCGCTGTTAAGGTCAATGCTGTCGGCGGCATCGAAGCCCCCGATGCAGTAATCAAAGTCGTCGGTGTTCCACGTTTCGGTATTTACAATATCCTCCCATTTGAGCCATGCCGTAACGGAGGTCTGCGGAATGTTGAAATCCTTGACAAAAACGGTACGCTTGAAGCTGTCGTCGTCCTTTGCTTTCTGCACAAACTGACGCAGCATATCAATTTTCTTTATCGTACCAAGTCCGGGATTGGCTTTGATCCAGCAGCTCTCATCTGTCCATTCCTCCGGCTTGTCCAGCTCGTAAATAAACGGAAGAAAATGCTCGTTCTTTGCCTTGCCGGTGAGTATCTTTGAGGCATATTCATACTGACTGTCAAAGATGCCTCCGCGCACAAAACCGTTCGTGGTTATCGTAAAAAGTAGAGGCTGTGCCCTTGCACTCATGCCCTGAATAGCAAGGTCATAAGTATCACGGTTTGTAATGGCTGCCAGCTCGTCCACAACGGCGCAGTGAACGTCAAGGCCGTCAAGGTGCTTTGTGTCGCTTGAAAGCGTCATTATGTAGCCCATATTGTCGGTACAGTAAAGGTCTTTTTTGCGCTTGCGGATATGCTTTGACAGTACCGGACTTTGCAGGATCATTCTCTGACAGGCGTTAAATCCAAGCTCCGCCTGGTCTCTTGCCGTTGCAAGGTTATAAACCTGCGGAGCGCCCTCTCCATCGGCTAAAAGCATGAAGTTTTCAAGTCCGGCAAGCTCTGTTGTTTTTCCGTTTTTTCGACCTTCGACTATCAAACATTCGTTATACTGCCGCAGATTGTCATCATCAACAAAGCCGAAAAGCGCCTGTAATCTTGCCTTCTGGAACAGCTCCAGTTTCAGCGGAACACCTATTTTCCCAGTCGGCTGCCGGCAGAACAGCTCTATGAACTCTATCGGAGCATTAGCAAAACGCTCATCAAAATGATATTTCTCAGGCTTGGTATAGCGTGTTAACAGCAGGTCAGAAATAAGCTTCATTTTCTCACAGGCGACTATCCTACCGTCAATGATAGATGTGAAATATTCCTCAAACGGCGTCATACTCTGTTCCTTTCCCTGAACTGCGTAAGCTCGTCACCCTTGACCTTCTCGGCAGGAAGATTGTCGGTTATCTGCCGCATGAGCATGGCGTAGTTTTTGATGAGCTGATTATATGTGTCGCCCTCGCTGGATTTTTTAAGTCCCTTCTGGTTCTGTCCGTTCTGGTATTCTTCGACCCAACCTTTTTCTTTTATCGTCTCCTGAAGCTTCAAGAGTTCCTCATGAATAAATTCTGCCTTCTTAACAAGATTTGTAAGCAGCTCCTTCTTTGCTCCTTCAGACATGGCGCTTACCGCCTTCTTTGTTTTTGCAAATCCGCTCATTTAAACTTATCACCTCACTATTCCGGAAAAGACCTGTCTACACCCCCTTAATAACTTCATGGAGAGGCATGTATATCTATGCCCTTCCGGTGTTCTGATATACCCCTACCTTTACCGACCGGGGGGGGCGGGTCGGTCAGAGCGGTGTCACCGGATCGCCGCTCGGGTCAAATACAAGCCTTCGAGTGTTGTCCTGCCTGTTCTTTTTTCTTCCGTCATAGAAGTGCCCCTCAAATCTGTCGTGACATTCCTTGCAGACATACATCAGATTGTTATGGTTCAGCGCTATTTCAGGCTTGTTTATATTGCTGCTGTCAAGTTTTATTTTGTGGTGAACAATATGGCCCGTGCGCTCCCTGCATACTTCGCACAGACCGCCGTCCTCGTTTATCCTCTCGGCGATGAACGAACTGCGGCAGCGTCTCCATTTTTTGGAATTGTAAAACTGTTTTGCAAATTCTTTCATAGTTCACCTGCAGCACAAAAGCCGCCCTGCTGATGACAGAACGGCTTTGTGCATAGAAAGGAAGATAATTCACCCAAGAGTGCGGTGTAACTTGCAGAGGACGGACTCGAACCGCCAGCCTCAAGGTTATGAGCCTTGCGAGCTCCCATTGCTCTACTCTGCCATGGTGTGAGACATCGTCGGCGGAGAGGAAAGACCTCTCGGAGAAAAGCCCTTCCGTGCTTCCGCCCTATCTCACAGTACCATTTTACCACCCTTGAAACGGACAAAACGGACATGTTTACCAGGAATATCTGATACACTGTTTTCTTATTCCGTCGCCCGTATTATTACCGCCTACCTCCTGCGCAATGCGCGTCCAGCTCCAGCCCTTGACGAGCTTGCAGTGAATGAGGGTCTTTATGTATTCATCGGGAATTGACTTGATCCCCTCTGTAAGCTGCTCGTAAAGAGCGTTGAGCTTCTCCTCCTCGGTGATGATCTGTCCGACCCGCAGCCCCACACGGTCAGACACAGCGCAGCCCTGCGGCATGTTATCGGCAGGAGATGAGATCCGCAGCGCCTGATCTCTGGCTGCGGCGACCTTAAGCTTCTGGGTGTCTGTTCTCTTTTTGATGTTCTTCAGCTCGTAGTAGTTCAATGGCTTTTCTCTCCTATTTATCCGTTTTTGTATGACGGGTTATGACGGGTTTGACGGGTTATAAAAGACTTTTATATATTTTATATATATATACCCTTTTCAAATTTTTACATGAAGGTATATATAAACCCGTCATAACCCGTCATTATTCTTTTATAGAAATATTAATCGGTCTGTACTCATCACTAAAATCTAATCCGGAATAGTACCATCCACCTGTCATTTTTTTCTTTTCAAACTTCTTTGTTATTTCAACGCCAAACTTTGTGTTGGTGAGCTTGTACTCTCCGTTGCTCTCGCACCACCGTGAGTAGACGTCGTACAGCTCCTTAGCCTTCACGCAGCGGCAGGGAGAGAAAAGTGTGCACTCATCAAGGAACCGTGAGATAACGTCCATTTCGGTACGGTAGGCGTCAATGGCGTTTATCACTGCGGCAGGCTTCTTCAAGCCTTCACGGTTGTAAGCGTCAAGTCCACGCAGACACCAGGCAAGAATCCCCTCAGCCTCCTGCATAAGCTTATCCTTGAGCTTGCGGTCAATGCGCTCCTCGGGTATCTGCACCGTGAAGGGTATGAGATGTATTCGCCGCCATATACCCGTGTCGGTACCCCTTATCATCGGTTTATGGTTAGTCGCCATCCAGAGCTTGAACTCCGGACGGAACTCAAACTCATCTCCGTAAAGCTTGCGGGCTGTTATCATATCATCGCCGGTGATCTGTTTAAGCAGCCCTTCATTCAGGCGCATTCCTTCGTTAGGTTCTACACTGGTCACGAAGCGCGCGCCCTTTAATCGTGCAATATCGCTGTTGGCGGCACTGCTTGCGTTGCGCACCATAAGCGTTTCCGGCTGTATGTTTGAAGCGTAGTCGCCGGCAATGCAGCGGATCACATCAAGGAAGGTCGTCTTTCCGTTGCGTCCCGTACCGTAGCAGAAAAACGCACACTGCTCATCCGTAAAGCCCGAAAGACTGTAGCCTGCCGCCTTCTGCACGTAGTGTATAAGCTCCCGGTCGCCGCCCATAATATCATTAATAAACTTTTCCCACTGCGGACACTGCGCATCCGGAGAATACTTCGCGCCTGCCGCCTTGGTAAAGAACGCCTTCGGATCATTCGGCGTTACCTCAAAGCTTTGCAGGTCAACGATACCTGCCGGAGTATTCAGCTTTTCTCTGTGTCTGTCCAATGCACTGGGAGTTATTGCCGTATGGTGCTGTTCTTCCTTTTCAAGCGCTCTTTTGGCGTTGTTGGAACGGCATTTTTTAACATATTTATCAAATTGTTTCAGCATATCCGTACCGTTTTCGGCATCGTAATTTTCATAGTATGAACGTTCCTTTTTCATACTTTCGCTGCACATATCGATCAGCGTCCAGATAATTCCGGTTATGTCGGTACTCCACTTGCAGCCGTCATATATCAGCCATTTTTTATCGTTGTAATTATAGCGTATTCTGTCGCCGAACATATCCTTCAGCCGCTGAGCGTTTCCGGTATCGTCCATTGTGTAGACCTTGAGCGGCTTCCCTGAGCCGGTAATACTTATGCTGTAATTGCTCTTGACCTGCATCTGCGGGTCGTAGACGTCGTTGCATCTGTTTATCGCATTGCTGACAGTTATTTCTCCATAGGTAGAACCGCCCGTTTTTCTGTCCCACTTCTCACGCATCAGCCCGCTCCGTCTGAAAGCACTATCTATTCTTCCTGCGTCCTTACGGAACCAGAACGCAAGCATAGAACACAGTGCCATATCCGCCTCGCTCTGACTGCCGTAGTGTCCCTGCCAGACGCCTGCATAAAGCTCCGAAAACAGCATACCGTTTCTGCTGTTTCGGGCAAGGTCAAGTATATCGTCATCGGGCATTGAAAGTGCCGGTTTTTTTACCGTACTCTGTGTATTGCTCGTTTTTACTTGCATAAACCTGTTGTGTACTGTTTCAGCCTCGTTGTCACGATATTGAACAGTTTTTGCATCGCCGAAAATATTACCCGTCACGGTGAAATATCGTCCCTGCTGGTACATCTCCAGGTCAATGCCCTCGCCTAAAGCATCGGCTTTTTTGCGCTTCCAGTCACCGTGAGCCTTGCCCTTGTAGATAATGTGCAGACCTGTCCCGCTCGGAGAATACTCCGTGTAGCTGTCCATTTTCGTTACTATTTCAAGGGCTTTAGAGTGTATCTCACCGGTTTCGGTATCAATGCAGTGATCGATGTCAATGCCGCAGTAGGGCGGTGCAAGCACAAAGCCGATGCCGCTTACAGTACCGTTGTCCTGACCTACACGGCACTGCCTGCCCACAACGGATAACGCCTGCTCAAAGGTACCCCATGTTTGCGGGTCGGTGGAGCTTGCGCCGTAAAGCGTTTGCGGGTCAACGGGCTTTTTTGTTTTTTTGCCGTTTTTCCCTAAGGTTGCCAAAAAGCCTACCCATCGGGGCAGGCTTCTCAGTTCTTCAGGAACGGCGAAAAAATGCGCCCCCATATCAATCAAACGGCAGATCGCCGTCTTCATCGACAAAAGCGTCTATCCCTGATGTGTCAGTCCGTGATGCCGTAGCTGTATTCATCTGCGCTTTGTCGGTGTGCTTGCAGTCGGGATAAGCTGTCTTTGAGAACCACTTGACCTTCTCGCTTGTTTTGTCTTGATATGTATCGTGGATGATCTCCGCCTGTACAGCTCTGCCTACAAGGTCAGCGCCCAGATCGTTAAGAGTTTCGTAAGACTTGCCCCCCGGCAGACCTGCCGTTTCACACAGGTTCATGAGCTGCTTGAAGCTGTAGCCGTCTACCTTTTTGTCGTCCTCGGTCTGTCTGTCCGGTTTCTTCTGCCAGATCGCATGGTAAATGTTTTTGTTCTGATACTTCTGCGGAACGTCATTCCTCACAACAAGACGTACCGAAAAATAAAGCGTACCGCCCTTTGTTGCGTTTATATTCGCCTGCTTTATAATAAATTCGTATTTGCCTTTGGGTAGTAACTCACTGCCGTTTGTGTTGGTGTAATTTGTTTCAAACATTGTTTATCTCTCCTTTTTTATTAATTGTAATGCGTCTTCAGGACTTCTGCAGATTCCGGCAATTGCTCCGGCTTCCTGCATCGCCTTCAGAAAAGTTTTTTGTCCGGGGCTTGCTCTGCCCGTTTTGGTCTTTACCTCGATAAAAAACGCTTTGCCGTCACACTCACGAAAGCCGAAGATGTCGGAAAACCCGACAGGTACGCCGGTGTCAAAATACCGTCCGTCAGGCGTTTTCATTTTTCCGACATTCATCCGGAAGGAAACGCATCCGTTTTCAGACAAGGCAACTCTTATTTCATTCATTATTTTGTGTTCATCGGTCAATGGATCATACCTCTTCTTTTTGCCTGATAATATGCCCAGCCGGGCTTGTAGCCTTTGCGTCTGGCATACTCTAAAAGTTCGGTGTAGCTGCTGCATTGAGCGGGGCTGTCGTAAGTAAGGACGAAGCTTTTTATCTGTTCAAGAACCGCGTTCTTTTTCTCTTCTACTTCTCTGAGATTCGGCAGAATATGACCGCAGAACGGGCAGGAGCTTACTCTTTTGCCGTCCATTATTGCGGGGAATACCTTGTAACACTCCGTGCATTGCAGAACGGTCGGTTCATCCTTTTCGTGTTTCTGCATCTGCCGCTTTTTCCTGCCTTCAAGCGTCCATTCCCGGTGCTGATCCGGCAAGCCAAAGCGGGCATAGTTTCCTACATGGTCTATTATTATTGCCCGTTTGTCCGGCTTGTATCTCATACAGCGCATTGACTGTTGGATATACAGCGTCAGGCTTTTTGTTGGGCGGAGAAGAATAGCGCACTCGCAGTCCGGAACGTCAAACCCCTCTGATATCAGATCGACATTGCAGAGTATTTTTATTGTGCCTTGCCTGAACTCTGTGATTATGCTGTCACGTTCCGGCTTTGGAGTTTCACCGTCAATATGGGCGGCGATTATCCCTGCGGCGTTGAACGCATCAGACATTGCTTTGGAATGCTTCACGGTGGTGCAGTAGCATATAGCCTGTTTACCGCCTGCGAGCGTTCTGTAGTGAGCTATGGCGTCACCGAATACGGCACGCTTGAACATAACCTTTTCAAGGTCCTGAGCGTTGTATTCACCGTGTACGGTATTGACGCCTGCAAGGTCAACCATTGACGGCGCATAATAATCGTATGGCGCAAGGAAATGATTGTCTATCAGCCACTT
>CACWNZ010000055.1:0-7549 GCA_902762335.1 uncultured Ruminococcus sp.
CCCTTGTCATAGAGCTTCTTGAATATCTTCTGCACGCTCTCAACGTGGTAATCGTCTGTAGTGCGGATATATCTGTCGTAGCTGATGTTCATATAGCTCCACAGGTGCTTGAACTTTTCTACTATCCTATCGACGTATTCCTTGGGGCTGACGCCCTCCTTTTCCGCCTTCTGCTCTATTTTCAGACCGTGCTCGTCCGTACCCGTAAGGAACATCACGTCACAGCCCTGCATTCTCTTGTACCTTGCGATAGAGTCGCAGGCGGCGGTGGTGTAGCAGTGTCCGATATGCGGGTCGCCCGAGGGGTAGTATATCGGGGTGGTTATATAGTATTTTTCTCCGTTATGCTTTTGCATTCTGTTTCCTCCTAAAAGTCTCAGTCAATATCGTCCGTCTTGATGAGATATATTTTGTCATACAGACGGAAGCCCGTCTTTTTGAACAGAGCCATAGCCGCGGCGTTCTTCTCGTGAGTATAGAGAACGGGCTTCTGACCGCAGGCTAAAATTCGGTCTATGATATAACAGCACATCTTGTAGCCTATGCCCTTTCTTCTTTCATCGGCAAGCACTGCTATGGACTTCAGTCTGATATAGTCGTCGGTATGACCGCCTATAACGGCATTTGCAAGCATTCGTCCGTTTTTGACGTAGGCATAGAGCTGCATATCGAGATAGTTCCTGACCTTTGCTTCAAAATTATCATACCAATGGAATTCCTCTCTGCACGCCTGATAGAATTCCGTGACAAGACGGACGTGTTCCTCGTTGTTCTTGTCTATATGGATTATCCCCTCGCTGTCGTGCTCTGCGGCGGGTGACGTACCCTCGTAGATCATCGCCGCAAGAGAAAGCTCGTCCTTCACAACGTAGCCGAAATCCGCAGACGTTACCGCATAGAGATCCGAGAAATTCTCGGACACCTCGTGCTTGAGATATATCTCGGGTCTTTTTATGCCGGTGTTCATAAGGAATCTGCATATATCTATGAGCTTTACGGTATCGGTCTTTATAGCCGATGAAGTCCATATCCACACGCGGCTGCCCGTGTGGGGTATAAGTATCACCGAATTTTTGTGGTCGCTGTAAAGATCGAACTTATCCGTAAACCTTGCCGACTCGATATAGTTGAACAGCAGGGAATCATGAATATACTCCGCGCCGCTGAAGATCTTGTCATCGCCGTTTATTTTTTCAAATACAGTCGCCATATCCTTTTCCTCCGTTCTGTGGCTTATATAATATAGCCTATCTAATATATTTTAACTCATTTGCGTTATAATTTCAATATAAGAACGGCATTATAAAACGAAAATCGGCTTTCTTTTACGGCTCAGCCCCGCAGAAGCTCCGCCGCTGCCGCAAGTGCCGCCTGCTCGTCAGCGCCGTCACATTCTATGATGATCTCGCTGCCGTACTTTATCCCCGCCGCCATAATGCTTAGTATGCTCTTTGCATCTGTTCTCGTGTCGCCGTACACTATCGTTATACGGCTCTCAAACCTGCTCATCTCCGCCGCAAGCCTGCCTGCGGGTCTCATGTGCAGTCCTTCCTCAAAGCTCACCTTAAAGCTTTCCGATACCATATTTTTCACTCTTCCTTTTTCCTGTTTTTCATTCAGCCTTATCAATAGCCCGAAAAGGACTCCCTGCAATCCTCGGCGGTCAGCTTTTCTCCGCCGAGCAGCTTTGATATCAGCCTTACCGAGCGCTGCTCCGCAAGGTCGGTAAGCTCAAAAAAGCTCTCACTGTGCTCCGCCCTGCCCGTTTCGTCATACCATTCCCTGTGGGAAAGATTTGCGGGGTCGTAGCTTATATCGGGAACGTCCCGTCTGAACATCGGTGACAGCATGGGCGGCAGACCCACGAGCCTTTCAGCCCTGCTGATGAACTTATGCTTTATGCCCGTCGAGTCGTTCAGAGCCGCAAGGGAATTGTGCCAATCGGTCTGCGCCCTTACTATCTCGGACCGGTATACACCCTTGCCCAGCGCGTAAAGCATATAGCCCTGCATCGCCGCAGCTATCGCCTCGTTGACCCTTTTGTTCAGCGGGGCGGCGCTCTGCAGACGGAACTGTGATATTTTTCTGCCCTTTTCGCGTATAAGCAGGATAGTATCAAGGGCGGACTCTATCTGATTATGCCACACCGACTTATGCTTTTCGGGTCGCTTATACTCCATGACCTCGGACTTATATAAAATATACGGATGCGCTATTGCATCGTATGCATAGTGCGTTACAAAGCCGAGAGCGTAGCTCATCACGATGTCGTTGTTTTTAGCGCGCGCAAAGCCGACAAGATAGTTTATCAGCTTGTCTGCGGGCATATTGTGAAGCATAGTGCCGTATTTTCTCAGGCTCCGTCCCTTCTGATAGGGAAAAAGCCTGTGGCAGAAGAATATATCGGGTCCCGATGCGCCCCATATAAAGGCATCACGAACAAGCTCAAGATCGGGTCTCAGCTCCGAGAGCCCCGCGTACACCTTGCTTGCAAGAAGATAATGCGATACTATAGCAGGCATACCTGCTCCTCCTTTGAGTTTCGTGCCGCTGCTGCGGCGTTAAAAGCTTTGCTTTCAACAAGCAAAGGCAAGCCGCAGGCTTGCTTCCGTTCAGTGGGAGATTTTACTCCCACTGAACGGATATATGGCTCCCGCCGCCTTAGAGGCGGGGGACATACTTTGCGGTTATATTATTGTGAGATTTGCATATTTTGCCATAAGCTTTTTTGTGCCTACTCTGTCAAAGGCTATCTCGATAAGGCTGTCAGATGCCATAGGCCGCACCGATATCACCATTCCTTCGCCGAACGCCCTGTGCTTTACCCTCATGCCCACAGAATAGCTCGGCGCTGCCGCCGCGGGCGCATCGGACGTGATAGTCTTGCTCATGGCGATATCCGCCATTCTTATGCTCTTCTGCGAAGGCATATTCATTTCGGGAACGTCGGCGGGAGTTATGACCCTGCGCTTCTCGTTTTTAAGCTCGTCGGGGATCTCGGTAATAAAGCGCGAGGGTCTGTTCCTGTTGGTATGTCCGAACACCATTCTGCTTTTGGCGGTTATGAGCGTGAGATTCTTTTTTGCCCTCGTTATACCTACGTAGGCAAGTCTTCTCTCCTCCTGCATATCCTCGGCGCTCTGTGTGGACTGATACCCCGGAAAAACGTTCTCCTCCATACCGGGGATATACACGTTCTCGAATTCAAGCCCCTTTGCGCTGTGCAGAGTCATCATTACGGCGCAGTCCTCGCCCTCCTCATAGCCGTCTATATCCGAAAGGAGAGCAGTCTCCTCAAGGAAACCCTGAAGCGACGCCTCTTCTCCCGCGTCCTCCTCATACTGCGCAAGGCTCGTGGCAAGCTCGCGCACGTTGTCGGCGGCGGCATCGGTATAATCCGACGCCTTCGTTACGAACGTTTCATAGTCAAGCTTTTCAAGCAGCTTTTCATAAAGCTCGCTCAGAGGCACGGTACCCTGCATTGCGGCGAACTCCTCTATCATGTCACAGAATCCGATGAGCTTTTTGCCGCTTTTTGCCAGCACCTCAAACTCCTCCGCCTGCCTCATGGTATCGAACATACTTTGCCCTATCATGGAGCTTATCTCCTCGATATTGCTTATAGTCTTGTCGCCTATGCCTCTTTTGGGGATATTAAGTATCCTTTTCAATCTTATGCTGTCGCTCGGATTGGATATTACGCTGAGATAGGCTATCATATCCCTTACCTCACGGCGTTCATAGAAGCGCCTGCCGCCGATGATCCTGTAGGGTATGCCCGCATGAACGAAGGTACGCTCAATTCCCTGAGATTGGTTATTCATGCGGTACAGCACCGCAAAGTCGGAATATTTAGCGCCTGCCGCCGCTTTCTCTTTTATATCGTTGGCTATGAAGTCGCTCTCGTCCCTGTCGTCAGATGCGGTATATACGGTTATCTTATCTCCCTGCGGATTTTCCGTCCACAGACTTTTGGACTTTCTCTCGTAATTATTTCCGATAACGCTGTTTGCGGCGGAAAGAATGGTCTTTGTGGAGCGATAGTTCTGCTCGAGCCTGATAACGGCAGTATTCTCGTAATCGTCCTCGAATTCAAGTATATTCCTTATAGTTGCGCCCCTGAATTTATAAATGCTCTGGTCGTCGTCACCCACCACACAGATATTCTTATGACCCGTGGCAAGCAGTCTCACCAGTTCGTACTGTATCATGTTGGTATCCTGATATTCGTCCACCATGATATATCTGAACTGCTGAGAATACTTCTCCAGCACGTCGGGATATTTATTGAACATCGTCACCGTATGGAAGATTATGTCGTCAAAGTCCATTGCATCGGCTTCAAGCAGTCTTTTCTGATACAGCCCGTACACCCTTGCCACAGACCCGAGCAGAGCATCGCTGCCCGCCTCCGTCTTAAAATCCTCCGCGCCGGTCATGTTATCCTTGGCGTTTGATATATGATACATGACGTCCTTGACCGCAAGCATTCTTTCGTCTATGCCGAGAGACTTCATACAGTCCTTTATAAGCCGCTTCTGGTCGTCGGTATCGTATATAGTGAAGTGCGGAGTGAAGCCGAGCAGCTCCGCATGGCGTCTGAGTATCCTCGTACAGCAGGCATGAAACGTCGATGCCCATATATCATTGCCGCGCTCGCCTACCTTTGCGCAGATCCTCTCCTTAAGCTCCTTTGCCGCCTTGTTGGTAAAGGTTATCGCAAGTATCCTCCACGGATACACCCTGCCGACGGACATTCTCTCGGCAAGGTCGTCAGAGAGCGCAGTCTCTCCCCTTGCCGCCTGCTTTATTGCGGCAATATCCTCATCGGAATATTCCCCGTAAAGCTCCTCGCTCTCGTACGCCTCGCCCCAGCGAAGTATCTGCGCCGTGCGCTCCACTAAAACGGTGGTCTTTCCGCTGCCTGCGCCTGCAAGTATCAGCAAAGCGCCCTTGATCGTAAGTGCCGCCTCAAGCTGTCTGTCGTTGAGGCTTTTATGCTCGTTTTCGATGATCCTCTTTCTGAGTGAGACTAATTCCTTCCTTGTTTCCTCGTTCAATTTCTTCAGCTCCGTTTATAGAATTTTACATCTCTATTTTACACCAAATCTTTGAATATGACAATATTATCGGACAGGCTTTTTCCTTTTGGTAAAAAAATCGGTACACACCCGCGCCAAAGCTCAGGTGTGTACCCTGCCGATCGTTTTTGTGCCAAAGACTTACTTCATTACGCTTCTGAGATCCTCTGCCATTCTGAGAGCCTCTCTTCTTGCGGCGCCCGCATAGTCCTCCTCAGATGCGCCTTCCTCCTTTTTCCATGCGCACATAATGCCTCTTGAGCTGTTCACTATAGCTCCGAGACCGTTTTCGTCAAAGGCGGGCGCAGTGTCGTTTGCGCCGCCGCCCTGTGCGCCGTAGCCGGGTACGAGGAAGAAGGTGTGCGGCAGAGCCTTTCTCAGCTCACCGAGCTGCGCGGGATAGGTAGCGCCTACCACGGCGCCTACGCCGGAATAGCCGTATTTGCCGGGAAGCTCCCCTCCCCATTTTTCGCACATATCGCCCATAGTGCGGTATATGGTCTTTTCGTCGTCGAGTATCCTGTCCTGAAGCTCGCCCGATGAGGGATTCGAGGTCTTTGCAAGAACGAACAGTCCCTTGTCGAATTCCTTGCATACATTCAGCACGGGCTTTACGCCGTCCGTGCCTAAATATGCGTTCACGGTCAGCGCATCTGCGCCGAAGGGCTCAAGCACCTCGCCGTCAACGTCGGTAACGCCTAAATGAGCCTTGGCATAGGCCTCCATCGTGGTTCCTATGTCATTTCTCTTTGCGTCTGTTATTACGAACATTCCCTTGCTCTTTGCATAAACTATCGTGCGCTTAAGCGCCCTTACGCCCTGCCAGCCGTACATCTCGTAATAAGCCGCCTGCGGCTTTACTGCGGGAACTATATCGCACAGTGCATCTATAAGTCCCTTGTTGAACTCGAACAAAGCCTCTGCGGCGCCCTCAAGAGTTCTGCCGTATTTCATGAAGGCGGCGTTCTTTATGTAAGAGGGAACAAAGTCAAGCTTGGGGTCAAGACCCGCTACCGTGGGATTGTTGGTTTTCTTAATAGCTTCTATAAGTCTGTCAAATGACATATTTCTTACCTCCGTTATCACAGTTCGTTGAATACTATCCTGCCTGAATATACCGTAAGCTTTACCCTCGCCGAGAGCTCAAGACCCTTGAACGGGGTATTTTTTGACCTGCCGTGCAGCCCTTCGGGATCTACGGTCCACCTCTCCTTTTTGTAGAGCATCAGATCGGCGGGCTGACCCTCCCTGAGCGTTCCGCCGTGCGTCCGCAGTATCCTTGCGGGATTCAGCGACATTTTCTCAAGAAGCTCCCTTTCGCTCATGTATCCGCCCTCCACAAGAACGGTATATGCCGCCGCAAACGAGGTCTCCATTCCTATAGAGCCGTTGGGCGCATTTACGAAGTCCGACTTCTCCTGCGGGGTATGAGGGGCATGGTCTGTACCTATAGCGTCTATAGTGCCGTCGCACAGAGCCTCTATCATCGCAAGACGGTCGCTTTCCCGTCTCAGGGGCGGATTCATGCGGTAGTCCGCATCACGCCTGAGAAGCTCCTTCTCCGTCAGCATGAGATAATGCGGGGCTGTCTCCGCCGTGACGGCGACACCTCTTTTCTTTGCGTCGCGTATCATCGCCGCAGAGGTCTTCGTGCTGACGTGGCAGATATGCACGGGCAGTCCGTATGACTCCGCAAGCGCTATCTCCCTTGCCGTTCCCGCGTCCTCGGCGGCGGCGGGCATACCCTTTACTCCGAGAGCCTCCGATACCTCCCCCTCATTGACCTTGCCGCCCGCAAGATAGGGATCCTCGCAGTGCGCCGTCACGGGAATGCCGAGCTCCTTTGCCTTTTTCATCGCCCTTACCATTATCGAGGTATCGAGCACGGGTACTCCGTCGTCCGACAGCGCAGAGATCCCCGCATCAAAAAGCGCGTCTATATCGGTCGCCTCGTGTCCGCCGAGTCCCTTCGTTATAGCTCCTACAACGTGCACGCGCGCATCGGCGTTCTTTGCCTTTTCAAGTATATATCTCACCGTTTCGGGACTGTCAGTCGACGGTATCGTGTTGGGCATTGCAAGAAGCTGTGTCACGCCTCCTGCCGCCGCCGCTTTACAGCCCGAAATAACGTCCTCCTTTGCGGTCTGTCCGGGGTCGCGCAGATGAACGTGGAGATCGATGAGCCCGGGGGCAGCCGTAAGCCCCGTACCGTCTATTATCACGGTATCCTCGTCCGGCTCAAAGGGCTCGGAGAAAACTCCGTCCTTTATAAAGAGGTTGCCCTCAGTGCGGCTCTCGTCCGAGGGATCTATCATGCGCACATTCTTTATCAGCAGCTTATCCATTATGCTCCTCCGTTTCTGCCGCAGCCCTTATATCATTCCTCGTCCTCGGGCGGCTGCGCATCTGACGAGAAAAACTTTTTCAGTCTGCTGCCGAAGCCGGGCTTCTTCCTGCCCTCCTTAGCG
>CACWNZ010000055.1:7563-8321 GCA_902762335.1 uncultured Ruminococcus sp.
GTGTAATACTCAAACCCGCCGCCGCTGCCGGTCGCTTCGGCGTTCTCCTGCTCAGCGGGCGGTACGTCTGTCTGATGCGGTCTTGCAGTTTCTACAAAGGGCTGCGGGATATTGGCATTGCTGAAGCGCTGCGCGTACGCGTGATTCTTCGGCATGGTCTTTATCATTTCCTCATACCTTGCGTTGTACTCCTCGGCGTTCACGCTGTCGAGCCTCGGTATGCGGGTAAATACAGTCTGCATCGGGATTATGGGGTTTTTCTTGGGCAGCGGGTGCTCAAAGATTATGCCGCAGTCGCGCTCGAAGCTGAACTTATCCTTCTCTTCGGGCTCCTCCTTCTTCTCGGGCTTTGCCTCCTCCTTGAGAGTCTTTACGCCCTCAAAGAATTCCTCCTCCGTCTCGGGGGTAAGGCTCTTCTCCTCAGCCTTCTTTTCATCGGCGGCTATCTCACTCTCGTCCTTTGCCCTTACCACAAAGGGCTTCTCCTCGTTTTCCGCTCTGAAGGCGTTGTATATCTCGTTATCCCTTGCGGTCTCAAAGCCGAGCCGAGCCATGTGTCTGTCTCTTTCCTCCCTGAAATTAGAGGCGTCTCTTATTTCTATATCCACGGGCTTGCCGCTCAGCTCGTCAAGCGCGCCTATCACAAGGCTGCCGTCCGCCGATCTCGATATCTCAAGCTCTATGGTGTCGCTCTTTCTGCCTTCTTTTGCCGCAGTACCTGTTTTTATTGCCGAAGATGGAGCGGGAAAAGCGCGCGC
>CACWNZ010000056.1:0-7535 GCA_902762335.1 uncultured Ruminococcus sp.
GGCTGGTACGAGTGGTTCAAGGTCGCAGGCGTATCCTATCCCGACAACGGCTGGGTGCTCTTTGACGGCGATTCCTTCTACTACGAGAACGGCGAATACATAGTAAACACCTCAAGAACTATCGACGGCGTGACCTACACCTTCGACGGCGCGGGTATTTCCGATACCAACCCGCCCGCAGACGCATACGAGGCTACCGACTTCTCAACAGTCTCAAGCAGCAGCGGCTCATATAACTATGATGACGATGATGAGGACGAGGACGAGGATAACTACTATGACGACGAGGACGACGATGATGATGACGAGGAGGCCGCAAGGCTTGCCGAGGAGGAGCGTCAGCGTCAGGAGGCCGAGGCTCAGAGACAGAGAGAAGAGCAGGAACGTTTAGAGCGCGAGGAGGCCGAGAGAAAGGCTAAGGAAGAGGCAGAGCGCAAGGCTAAGGAAGAAGCGGAGCGCAAAGCTAAGGAAGAGGCCGAACGCAAGGCCAAGGAAGAGGCAGAGCGCAAAGCAAAGGAAGAAGCAGAGCGCAAGGCCAAGGAGGCGGCCGAGGCCAGAGCAAAGCTCGAGGCTGACAAGAAGGCTAAGGCAGAGGTAGAGAAGAAGTTCGCAGACGAAAGCCTCAAGGCTGAGGAGAACGCCGTTATCGCCGAGTACGATTACGAGGACTCCGAGGACAGCAAGACCGTTGCAGCTATTCAGACAAGGCTTTACGAGCTCGGCTACCTTACAAAGAAGGCAACAGGCTATTACGGTGAGGATACCGTAAATGCGGTAATGATATTCCAGAGCAACAACGACCTTGAGGTGACCGGCATCGTTACGGCCAAGACCTACAAGGTGCTCAAGTCCAACAAGGCTAAGAACGACTTTAATCTCCTTGAAGAAGGCGCTATCGACAGCGGAGCTTCACTCTCAGTCACGGCGCTTCAGGAGAGACTTGCAGAGCTTGACTATTACTACGATGAGATAACGGGCTTCTACGGCGAGCTCACTTCGAGCGCAGTAAAGCTTTTCCAGAAGAACAACGAGCTTGAGCCTACGGGCAACGCAGATCCCGATACTCAGCTCAAGGTATTCAGCGCAGCAGCCGTTGCCAACCCCAATGCAGGCGGTCTTTCATACGGCGAATGCGGCACTATGGTGGGCAAGATGCAGAAGAGACTCATCGAGCTCAGATTCCTCTCGGGCGTTGAAACAAACAAGTTCGACGATGCTACACTTGAGGCAGTTCACAGCTATCAGGCTGCGGCAGGACTTGCCGAGGACGATAAGCTCACGGCAGATCAGCTTGCAGTGCTCTATTCCGATGAAGCAGTCAGACCCGCAGATTTCAGCACGATGAAGTTCGGCTTCTCGGGTGAGGACGTAGCTCAGCTTCAGTCAAGACTTGCTTCGCTCAACTACTATGACGGCAAGACCTCAGGTACCTACAGCAAAGCGGTCGTTTCCGCAGTAGAGAGCTTCCAGAAGGATTTTGACCTTGACGTAACAGGTATAGCAGACGAGGCAACTCAGGAGGCTATCAAGACCGAATCCCAGAGAGAGAACGCTCATGCGGGCGAGCAGCTCATCATGCAGACCGTTACTATCTCAGACCACGCTCTTGCAAGCGCCGCAAAGGGACAGACTGCCGAGATAGTTCTCAATGCTAAGAACGAGCAGACAGACTTCACAAGAATGCTCGTTATCGTAGGCTCCGTATTCGCAGTAGCGCTCCTCTTCGCGGTGATCTTCGTAAAGGAGCTCAAGAAGAAGGCAGCAGCAAAGCAGACAGCCGATAAAAAATAATAACGGCATCATCAAGGTGCATCGCAGACGAGCGATGCACCTTTTTTGTGCCGCGGATATTTATTCTCCCGCAGCAGGTATTTTATAATAATGCCGTAATATCTCCTTATAGTCCGAGCCCTGCTGAGCCATTGCGTTTGCGCCGTATTGACTCATTCCTACCCCGTGACCGTAGCCCTTTACGGTAAACACCACGCTTTCTCCGTCGCGGGTCACATCAAATACAGCGCTTCTCAGCCCGAAAAGCTCTCTTATCCTTGCGCCGCCGTATTCTATACCGCCTATCTCTATACTGAGCACCGTACCCGAGTCCGTTCTTCTGACCTCCCCTATGCCCTTCTCCGATGAATAGCCGGCGTTTTCCTTTTTCAGTATGCCGTCAAGATCACCGCGGCTCACGGTCTTTTCTGTACAATAGCCCGAAGCCGTCAGATCCCACGGACTCGGCACCGCCTTCAGATACGGGCTTTCAAAGCCGAACACGTCCTCCGCGTTTTCGGTCACGCCCGACGATATGGCAAAATAAGCCGTATCTATCAGAGCACCGTCCCCGTCCCTCATCACCTCGCCGAAAACGCTGTCCACAGCGGATCCAAGCTTTTTTCGGTATTCGTCATACTTATCTCCCCATTTTTCACGCAGCAGCTCATCGTTAAGGTATTCCCTTCCGTTTTTAAGGTTTGCGCGGAAGTACGCCCCCTTCAGCTCGGGGTCGGGGTCGCTCCTCTGCTTTTCCCGCAGTCTGCAAAAATGCGTATAGCACGCCACACACTGCGCCTTCAGAGCCTCCTCGTGATAATACGGCGGCATTTCATAGGCAAGCGCACCGATACAGAATTCTCTGTCGCTCAGAGTGACGGTCTCACCGCTGCCCGTATCGAGTATTATAAAGCTGTCTTCTTGTTCGTCGGAGCTTTCCGTACTGCTCTCGTCCGTACTCTGCGCAGTCGTCGCCGACTGCTCCTCAACGTCGTTCCGCAGCTCTGCGCCAAGCCCCGCAAGCGGCAGAAACGCCATGAGCACGAAGCCGAATATGCAGAAAAGTATCTTTTTCCTCAAGCCCTTCCCCTCCGTATCAGCAAAACAGTAATAGTTATGCTGACGGATAAGTCTATATGCTCACACTAAGAAAGACCGCCCTGCCCGTAACAGGCAGAACGGTCGTTTTTCATTCTTCAGGCTTTTCCTGTACCCTTCTTTTGGGAAGAAGCTTTTTCAGAAAACCGAATTTCGTTTTTATGTACTGCAGCTCCGACGTATCATCGTGCAGAGGCTTGGGATCTATCGCGGAGTGTATGCCCTGCTGATGATATTTCATAACGTAGCTCAGACCCACGCCTATTATCAGCCAGAATATCAGCACCCTGTAGGTATAGTCGGTAAACAGCGCCGCCTCAAACATAGAATACACACAGTATGCCGCCGCAAACGCCGCTATCAGCACAAGGACGTTTCCGTCCCGACGGCTGCGCACCTTATGCCTGAACATAGACTTGAGTATAGCCTTTGCAACGGTAAGAGAAAGCACGAGAAAAAGGCTCAGCCCCACTATGCCGAAGCTCACGGTAATGGTCAGCAGTCCGTTATGGAAATCAACGTATTTATTGCCCGCAAGGTCGGTATATCTTATGCCGCCGAGATACTGCACGCCGTAGTCGGGGATATTGTCCTTGCCTATGCCGAACAGCGGATAAAGCTCGATAAGTCCGAGCGCCTGTCTCCACAGCACGAATCTGCCGCTGTCGATATTGGTGTTCTGATGACCTATGACGGGCTTCTCCTCGGGCGCCGGCTTGTTGGAGACAACGGCCTTGTCAAGCCTGATGTTGTCGTTGTTTGCATCAAGTCCCGTAGAGATCACTATGTCGGACTCCCTTTTGTTCAGCAGATAGGATATGCCGCTCTGCACGTTCACTCTGACAAACAGCACCGAGGTGACCACTATAACGCAGCAGAGCACGGACGCTGCAAGCCTGAGCGCAAGAGTGGGCAGCTTTTTGAGATTGAATTCCTTGAAAAGCTCATAGAAAAACAGGAACGAAAGAAAGACCATCACAAATACGACAGTCGCATTGGAATCCGTCAGCACGATAACGAAGCTGTTTATCACTATGCTCGATATATAGAATATCCTCAGCCGTCTTGTCGCAGTTCCGTCCGCCCTTCTTATCCTCAGCATTATAGCGCACATAACTATGCACACTGCCGAATAAAACGCGGTTACGTTAGCATTCGGAATTATGCCTACGAAGCGCCCCTCTATTATGCAGAACTCGTAGCCCATAAGAGAAAACCCCTTAGGGAATATCGCAAAAAGCACAAGACCTGTCAGCATCGTAAGATCCGTCATGACCGTGAGCACGTCGAACAGCCGCTTTATCTCCTTGCGTACCCTTGTGTTGCTCTTTTCGGAGTGTATCCCGTAGAACAGGAAGAAGCACACGGTTATCCAGTAAAGCGTAAGCGCATTCTGAAGCAGATTGATCTCCGAATGCAGTATCAGGGTCAGCAAGGCGAAAAACATGAATACGAAAATGATCCTTCTGAACTTTACGCGCATTATTCGCTTTTTTACGTAAAGCTGTCTTACCAGCAGAACGCACGACCATATCGTCAGCACTGCCATTGCGCTGTAAAAAGCCGCCGCCGACAGATATCTTATATCGCAGTACATAACTATCATCGTGATAAGCCTGAAGCTCGCAGGGTCGTCAAGAAATTTCAGCACCCTGCCCCAAAGGCTCCTCTTTTTTACGGTATCACTCAAAAGCCTCACCTCTTTATCACTTCCCGAGCTTATACAGCTCCTATTTTACATTATACATCTTTTATTACGATTTTTCAACATATATTCAAAGCGCTCTCTCCGAATAACACGGGAATAAACGGAACAGGCACGGCAGTCCTTTCGGATAGCTGCCGCGCCTGTTTTCTATTTATATATTCATCACGATCCCGTGCCGGGTCTGAGCACCTTGTCATCATCACCGAAGAAAATGCCG
Organism: uncultured Ruminococcus sp.; assembly: GCA_902762335.1. GTDB lineage: Bacteria > Bacillota > Clostridia > Oscillospirales > Acutalibacteraceae > UBA1213. The sequence goes on from CACWNZ010000056.1 coordinate 4,794, forward strand.
TACCAGAGAAGGAACACGTAGATAGTCCACACCTTGCGGCTGTTGTCCTCCCTGCCGTTGAAATGGTCGTCAAGATAGGAAACTATCAGATCGGTATTGAAGAATTTTTCCGCCGTCTCCGACGTAAACATTTCTCTTACGCGGTCGTAGTATTTCTTATCCTTGAGCCATACGCGGGTAGGTACGGGAAAGCCGAGCTTCTTCTTCTGAGCCGTCGCCTTGGGCAGATGTCTCAGAGCCGCCTGTCTGAGCGCATACTTCGTTGTGCCGTGAGCTATCCTCAGTTTTGTAGGGATAGTTCTTGCCACCTTAAAGACCTCTCTGTCAAGGAACGGCACGCGCAGCTCAAGGGAATTCGCCATGCTCATTCTGTCCGCCTTGAGAAGTATGTCGCCGACCATCCATAGATTTATATCGAGATACTGCATTTTAGTTACCTCGTCATAGCCCTTTACACGGTCGTAGAATTTTTTACAAAGCTCCTGCGGGCGTGTTACTATAGACGGGTCCTTCAGTATCCTGCGCTTTTCCTCATCGTCATACATAAAGGCGTTGCCGATGAACTTGTCCTCGGTTTTTCTTGCGCCTCTCATGATATAGCCCCTGCCCTTGACGTGCGGCCACTTTTTAGCCTTTCTTGCAAGGGCGTATCTCAGTCCTTTGGGTACGATATGCTGATAGGCGCTGAAAACGTGCGGCTCGTTATATACCGTGTAGCCGCCGAAAAGCTCGTCTGCGCCTTCGCCCGAGAGCACCACCTTGACGTACTCGCTTGCAAGCTTGGATACGAAATACAGCGCTATGCACGAGGGATCGGCAAGCGGCTGATCCATGTGATACTGTACCTTCGGCACGGCGCTCCAGAACTCCTCGGAGCCGATAAGATGAGTATGATGCTCGACTCCTATCTCCTTTGAGAGTCCCTCTGCCCAGCTTATCTCATTATAGCGCTCTCCGAAATCAAATCCCACGGTAAAGGTCTTCTGATCGGCAAAATAAGTCGAAACGTAGCTTGAATCCACTCCGCTCGAGAGGAAGCAGCCTACCTCTACGTCGCTTATCTTATGGGCGTTCACCGAATTTTCAAACGCCGCCTCTATCTTATCCGCGGCTTCCTTCTCCGTCATGCTCTTGTCGGGCGCGAAGGTCGGCTCAAAATATCTCGTGGTCTTTACGCTGCCGTCCCTGTACCACAGATAATGCCCGGGCAGCAGGCAGTATATCCCCTCAAAGAACGTCTCGGGCGGCACGACGTACTGAAACGACAGATAATTATCGAGCGCGCGGCGGTTGAAGCTCTTTTTATACAGCGGGAATTCGAGTATGCTCTTTATCTCGGAGCCGTAAACGAGCTGACCGTCTATCACCGCGTAATGCATGGGCTTTATGCCGAAGAAATCCCTTGCGATAAACACAGAGCCGTCCTTTTTGCTGTAAACGGCAAAGCCGAACATTCCCCGCAGTCTGTCGAGCATTTTTTCTCCCCATTCCTCAAAGGAATGTATGAGCACCTCGCTGTCGGTCTCGGTATAAAAGCTGTGTCCGAGAGCGATAAGTTCCTCCCTCAGTTCCCTGTAGTTATAGATCTCTCCGTTGAAGGTAAGCACGAGGCTCTTGTCCTCGTTATAGATAGGCTGATGCCCCTTATCGAGGTCTATTATACTCAGTCTGCGAAATCCCATTGAGATGCAGTCGTCTTTATAATATCCCACACTGTCGGGTCCCCTGTGTGTTATCACCTCCGTCATCTTTTCAAGTACAGTGTCTCTTTCATTTACCCTTCCTGTAAATCCGCATAGACCGCACATATTCCTTTACTCCTTTTAACAGCCGTTAAATTTTTCCCCTCCGGCTGTGCTTTAATTCTATCATATCATTGAACGTCTTTCAAGCCCGTTCTTTGCCATTAGAGACTCCGATACGGGAGCCGACGTTTCCCTCCGAAAATTTTGAAAACATATCAGCCGCTTGATTTACCGTATCATTGGTAGTATAATATTTACATTGATAATTTTCACCAAATGATCTAAACCCGGAGATGATATTATGGCAGTTTTGAAATGCAAAATGTGCGGCGGCTCTCTTGAGGTCACAGAGGACATGACCGTATGTGAATGCGAATACTGCGGAACGATGCAGACCATTCCGCAGGTCGATGACGAAAAAAAGATAAATCTTTTTACCCGCGCAAACAGGCTACGCGCAGCCTGCGAATTCGACAAAGCGGCAGGCGTTTACGAAAACATCGTCAGTGACTTTCCCGAAGAGGCAGAGGCCTATTGGGGGTTGATACTCTGCAAATTCGGCATAGAGTACGTAGACGATCCCAAGACCGGAAGGAAAATACCCACCTGTCACCGCTCGTCCTTTGAGAGCATAATGGACGACAGCGACTTTGAGCAGTGCATGGAAAATGCCGACCCCGTTGCGCGAAAAATTTACCGTGAAGAGGCAAAGGTCATTGACGGCATACAGAAGGGCATACTTGAAATATCCGGCAGGGAAGAGCCCTACGATATTTTTATCTGCTACAAGGAAACTGACGACAGCGGAAATCGTACCGTTGACAGCGTTATTGCGCAGGACATTTACGATATGCTCACGGCGAATAAATACCGTGTGTTCTTTGCCCGTATCAGCCTTGAGGACAAGCTCGGCACAGCCTACGAGCCGTACATATTCGCCGCTCTGAACAGCGCAAGGATAATGCTTGCGGTCGGCACGGATTACGAATATTACAAT
>CACWNZ010000056.1:7549-8505 GCA_902762335.1 uncultured Ruminococcus sp.
ATGAATACTACAATGCCGTATGGGTAAAGAATGAGTGGAGCCGCTTTCTTGCAATGATGAGCAAGGACAAGAAAAAGGTGCTTATCCCATGCTATAAGGACATAGACGCTTATGATATTCCCAAGGAGTTCAAGCACCTGCAGGCTCAGGACATGGGCAAAGTCGGAGCTATGCAGGACCTGCTCAGAGGTATCAAGAAGATACTGTCAAAGGAGACTGTACACGGCTCACAGCAGACTGCTGCTCCGATAACGCCGGTGATTCAAGGCGGAACAAATGTAAGTCCGCTGCTGCAGCGCGCATTTATGTTCCTTGAAGACGGCGATTGGCAGAGGGCAGACCAATACTGCGAAAAGGTACTGGATATCGACCCCGAAAACGCACAGGCTTATCTTGGCAAGCTTATGGCGGAGCTTCAGGTCGCAAGGAAGGATGATCTTAAAAATCAGGCACAGCCCTTTGACCGCAGTAACAATTATAAAATAATTATGCGGTACGGTGATGATGCGCTTAAAGCCGAAATGGAAAGCATTTTGATCATTCCTGATGGCGTGACGAGTATAGGAAATTTTGCGTTTGCTGGCTGCTCAAGCCTGACCTCCGTCAAAATCCCCGACAGCGTGACGAGTATTGGAAAAAGTGCGTTTAGTGGCTGCTCAAGCCTGACCTCCGTCAAAATCCCCGACAGCGTGACGATTATAGTTAGTGCGTTTGATGATACGCCGTTTTATAATAATGAGAAAAGAGAATTTGTTATTTATGGTAAAGTTTTGTATAAGTATAAAGGCAATCGTTCAAGTGTCGCAATCCCCGACAGCGTGACGAGTATAGGAGATATTGCGTTTAAAGGCTGCACAAGCCTGACCTCCGTCACCATCCCCGACAGCGTGACGAGTATAGAAGCTTTTGCGTTTGCTGGCTGCAAAAGCCTGACCTCCGTCACCATCCCCGACAGC
>CACWNZ010000057.1 GCA_902762335.1 uncultured Ruminococcus sp.
CTGTGCAGTATGCTTCAGGCGATAGGGCGCATGGATGTTCCGCTCAAGCTGTTTGCAGTGGGCATGGTCATCAAGATAGTAGTCAACTTTATCCTTGTGGGTATCCCCGAGGTGAATATACAGGGCGCGAATATCGGCTCTATAGTCTGCTACGGCTTCGTTACCGTGGTCGCGCTGTTCGTGCTGTGCAGGGAAACGAAGATAATACCCGATTTCGTTTCTATATTCGTCAAGCCCCTGCTTGCGGGCATAGTCTGCGGCGCAGCGGCGTTTTTCTCCGAGCTGTTCTTCGACCTCTTCTTCAGACAGACTATCGCAACGCTGCTTGCAGTGCTTACTGCCATCGTAGTTTATATAATCGCTCTGTTCGTATTCAAGGCGATAAAGAGAGAGGACGTTCTCCAGATGCCCAAAGGAAATAAAATCATAAAACTACTTGAAAAAAGAAAGCTTATAAGGTAAAATAATATAATGTACGGCAAACCGACAAAAAAGGAGATGTGATCTGTGGATTTTGAATTCAAGGAGCACTATGACGTCTACGATCTTTTTGAAATAGTAAAGATCCTTCGCTCCCCCGAGGGCTGCCCGTGGGATAAGGTGCAGACCCACGAGACGATAAGGAGCGAATTTATCGAGGAGGTCTATGAGGCGGTAGAGGCTATTGATGAAAAGGATCCTGTGCATCTTCGCGAGGAGCTTGGAGACGTGCTTCTGCAGGTCGTTTTTCACTGCGTTCTTGAGAACGAGAAAAACAGCTTCGAGCTTGACGACGTTGCCGATGACGTTTGCAAAAAGATGATACTCAGGCACCCTCACGTATTCGGCAATACGACTGCCGAAACTCCCGAGGAGGTACTGAAAAACTGGGATCAGATAAAAATGCAGTCCAAATCCCAGAGCAGGGTCAGTGAAACGCTCGAAAGCGTATCAAAGGCTCTGCCGTCGCTCATGAGGAGCGACAAGCTAATAAAACGTGCCGAAAGAGCCGGCTTTGCAAATCCCGATGCAAGAGAGAATATCTCTGCTATAAGGGCAAGGCTCGATGCGCTTGAGGCGGCGGTCGAAAACGGCGGCGCCGATGAATGCGGCGGGGAGATAGGGGAGCTTCTGTTCTCCGTGTCAAGACTGTCAAGGTCGCTGAAAACAGACTGCGAAAAATCGCTGTATGATGCCTGTGACAGATTCACAAAGCAGTTTAGTGAGCTTGAGGCTTACGCTGCTGAGAACGGCATTGATATACAGAAATCAGATCCCTCGGAGCTTAGCGCGCTGTGGGATGCTGTTTCAAAACAATCATACTAAATTACACGGAGGAAAGTCAAAATGAACAAAACAGATCTTATCGGTATCGTAGCCGAAAAAGCAGAGCTCTCAAAGAAGGATCTCAAAGAAGGATGCAGAAAAGGCAGTAACTGCATTATTCGATGCTATCGTTGAGAACGTTGCAGCCGGCAACGAGATCCGTATCGTTGGCTTCGGCACCTTTGAGCGCCACGAAAGAGGAGAGAGAACAGGCTGCAATCCTCAGACAAAGGAGAAGATCACTATCCCCGCATCAAAGGTACCCGCATTCAAGGCAGGCAAGGCATTCAAGGATGCGGTTGATAAGTGATCGCAGTTAATCTTCACAGGCAGAGCCGTTCATCAGCAACGGCTCTTTTTTCTTATGCAGGGAGATGATAAAATGAGACTCGATAAATACCTTAAGGTATCCAGACTGATAAAAAGAAGAACGGTAGCGAACGAGGCCTGCGATGCGGGCAGAGTGACCGCAAACGGCAAGCCCGCAAGGGCATCGTACGAGGTAAAGACGGGTGATATTCTTGAGATAAGCATGGGCGCCCACCCTATAAAGGCTGAGGTCATAAGCGTAAACGAATATGCCAAAAAGGACGAGGCGGCGCTTATGTACAGGATCATCAATGAATAATCCGCGCTGCGCCTGAATATCCTTGAATAAACCGATATTTAAGGAGCAGGTGCCATGCAGAGGGAAGAGAGCGCAGCCGTGAGAAAAAAGCACGGCGTTATCCTTGAGGACAGAAAAAATCTGACTCTGACGGGAGTAAAGGACGTTTCGGGCTTTGACGAGCAGAAGATAGCCCTTAACACCGAGCTCGGCGAGCTTTTGATAAAGGGCGAGGGACTTCATATAAACGACTTCAGCAACGAAACGGGAGAGCTTACTCTTAACGGAGAGATAAGTTCCCTCGTCTACGGGCAAAAGCAGCCCGAGGGCGGCTTTTTCTCAAGACTGTTCAGGTAGGTGACGGTATGCAGCCCACACTGCCTGAGCAGACCCTTATATTTTTACGAGCCTTCGCAGCGGGCGCGCTCTTAGCCGTACTGTATACGGCGCTGTCCTGCATAAGGGCGGTATCCGAAAGGAACGGAAGGCTGCTTTTCTTCGGCGATCTTCTTTTTGCCCTGCTTGCGGGAGCAGTGAGCTTTTTATATTCCCTCGCAGTGTCGGACGGTCAGCTCAGAGCCTACGTTATAGCCGCCGAGCTTGCCGCTTTTTTTGCGGTATATCTCACACTCGGCAGACTGCTCGTACAGGGCGCGCGCAGGCTTGCGGGATATATAAAACGGCTTTGCGGCAGACTGTTGAAGCCCATAACCGCATTGATTTCACGGATCGCGGCATCAGCCCGCAGAATACGTCACAATATGTCGAAAAAGTTGAAAAAAAGCAAAATATGACTTGCAAAATACTGCCGTAATGTAGTATAATCATAAGTATCAATTCTATTGTCTATTATTGGCGAAAGGGGGAGCAGCATGGCAAAAAGGAACGTAAAGCCCGAAAAGCCCAAGAGTACCAAAAAGGATCGCAGCGCGCGCAAAGCAAAGAAAAAAATGAATTGGATACTCTATATAGCAGTAGTGGCTTTGGTCATCTATATTGCCGTTGTCATTGTGGATCAGAACGTAAAGATCCGCACGGCAAAGGAGCAGCTCTCCGAGCTTGACGAGAGCATACACATTCAGGATATCAGACTTGCCGAGCTCAAGAACGTAGCCGATCATGCCGAAAAGGACGACTATGATGCGTTCGCCGCTTATATCGAGCGTAAGGCGAGAGAATTGGATTATGTAAAAAGCGGTGAGGTTGTTTATATTAACATTGCCGGTAACTGAGAGGAGAAGACTGTTAGCTTATGAGTCTTGAGGTTGGAATGGTCGTAGAAGGAAAGGTCACAGGCATTACAAAGTTCGGAGCCTTTGTAGACCTTGAAAACGGAAAAACAGGCATGGTGCATATCTCAGAGGTAGCGCCCACGTACGTTAATGACATTAAGGATCATCTTAAGGAGGGTCAGGTCGTAAAGGTCAGGATCCTCAGCATAGGAGATGACGGCAAGATCGGTCTTTCCATAAAAAAGGCTTTGCCCCCCCGCGCCGACGGCGGCGGCAGACCGCACAGAAGCAGCTCCGATCGTCCGCAGAAGCAGCACACAAGTCCGAGCTCATACGAATGGCAGCCCGCAAGGCAGTCCGAATCCGCAAGCTTTGAGGATATGCTCTCAAAATTCAAGCAGACGAGCGATGAGAAAATATCAAATCTCAAGCGCGCAAACGAATCCAGACGCGGCGCTTCAAGACGAGGCAATTTCTCCAAGCCCTGAATAAAATACTTACAGAGCCGCGCGGCGGCTCTTTTTTTCTATATTTCTTTACGAAAGGCTGAATATCATGATAATAACCAATGCCCTGATATACACCTGCGATGACGGGAACACGGTAATCAAGGACGGCTATATCCGAATAGCCGACGGCAAAATAATCGGAACGGGCAGCATGAGCGCTCTCGGTGATATCGACGAGGAAGCTCTTGATGCAAAGGGCAGACCGGTCTATCCGGGCTTTGTAGACGCGCATACACATCTCGGAATGTTCGGCGATTCCCTCACCTTCGAGGGTGACGACGGCAACGAGGATACCGACCCGGTAATGCCTCAGCTCAGGGCGATAGATGCGATAAACCCGCTCGACGGCTATTTTGACGAGGCTTTTGCGGCAGGAGTTACCACCGTCCTTACAGGTCCGGGCAGCGCAAATCCCGTTGCAGGACAGATAGCCGCGATCAAGACCTACGGCAAGAGAATAGATAAAATGATAATAAAGGCTCCCGCGGGAATAAAATTCGCCCTCGGAGAGAATCCCAAGTCGACCTATAACGACAAGGAGCAGACCCCCGTTACCCGCATGGCTACGGCGGCGCTTATCCGTGAGATGCTCATAAAGGGCAGAAAATACTATATCGACAAGAAAAACTACGAAAACGACAGGGAAAACTATGACGAGCCCGAGTTCGATATGAAGGCGGACGCGCTGCTCCCGCTGTTCAAAAAGGAGATACCCGCTCATTTCCACGTTCACAGGGCGGACGATATTTTCACGGCGGTGCGCATAGCAAATGAATTCGATATTCCCTACATTCTTGTTCACGCGACAGAGGCTTATATGGTGCTCGATGAGCTTGCGGGGGAAAGGGCTCTCGGTATTCTTGCGGGTCCCGTTTTAACGGACAGAAGCAAGCCCGAGCTTAGTCATCAGACCCCGTCCGCTGCGGGAATGCTCTCCGCTTACGGTATCCCCACGGCTATCATCACCGACCACCCCGAGACCCCCGTTCAGTATCTTCTTCTCTGCGCCGCAGTAGCCGTTCGCAGCGGAATGGACAGGACACAGGCGCTCAGGGCGGTGACTATCACACCCGCCTGTATCTGCGGCATAGACGACAGGGTAGGCTCTCTCGAAAAGGGCAAGGACGCCGATATAGTCATTTACGACGGCGATCCCCTCGATATCACCTGCAAGCCCGCTGCCGTTATCATTGACGGAAAGGTCGTAAAAAACTCACTATAGTGCCGTTGTGATAATGTCTAAATTTGTTACTTAAAATTTTTATATATATTTTCGCAAATGTATTTGATTTTTTTGTTTATTGTGTTATAATATAGTTGACCTTGATACCTGTTCTGAGTAGAATTTGGTAAAAGGGGACATTAAACCCAAGGAGGTTCGGCTTATGAAATACAACATTGTAGGAAGAAAGGTCAATCTTAGAGATAACTTTAAGGAGCGTGTTTACAAAAAACTCGGTAAATTTGAAAGGATCTATTCAGAGGATGCTGAGGCTACCGTTACCGTTACTCTTGAAAAAAACAGACAGACCGTTGAGGTAACTATCCGCGACGGCGCAATGGTATACCGTGCCGAAAGCTCTGCTCTTGAAATGAACGATGCGCTTGATTCGGTCGTTGATATACTTGCAGGTCAGATAAGAAAGAACAAGACCAAGCTCAGCAAAAAGATGAAGGCTGAATCCCTCGAGCAGTATTTCCTCGAGTATAACGAGCCTTCCGACGACGTAATGAAGGACGACGACTATACCGTAGTCCGCACCAAGAATATCGCGGTCAAGCCCCTCAGCGTAGAGGAGGCTATCCTTCAGATGAATATGATAGGTCACGAGTTCTTTATGTTCCTCAACAGCGCTACCAACACCATAAACGTTGTTTACAAGCGCAAGGGGAATACCTACGGTCTGCTCGAGCCTGAGTTCTGATGACCGATCTTAAAATATAAAAAATATAAGGGCGCTGCTGCAAGGGCATATCGATTCCCCTGCGGCGGCGCCCGTTTCGTTATTTCAGAAAGCCCCTTCGCTTTGCGTTCTCTATCTCATATTTATATCCGCCGCAGTCCCACCTTACCACGCGGAAACGCTCTCCGTCAGCCTCAAGCTGCTGCGGTCTTTTGCCGTAATAGCACTCAAGCACCCCGGTTATCTTCCTTACCGAAGGCACGAATACCCTTCCCGTCTTTTTCCGCACGAGTTGAAGAGCCTCAAAAAGCTCCTTTATATCCTCAGCGGAAAATTCGTTTATCCCGTAATATACCAAAACGTCAACGCTGCTCTTTATCAGCCCGAAGCTCTCAAGCCCGCTGTTGTCTATCATCGTGTCGGGCGATAGATAAAAGAACCTCACCTCGTCAAGCTCTATCCTGTCGGCTATACCCATTTATTTCAGCTCCTCAAGCGCAGACCTTATCATGTCGTTGTCTCCCGTAGCGCCTGCCAATATCACCGAATACAGCCTCTGCGGGTTTTTATAGAAGCTCCTTTTTATCCTGTTCGCCTCGGATATATCAGGCACAAACAGCATCAGCGCCATAAGCTCCCTTATCCCGTCGCATATCTTCAGCTCAACGCTGTAGCCGCCGCCCTCTGCGCGCTTTATCCTCACGGGGTTTTCGTTTTCGTTTTTTCTTATCCTTACCAGACCCGCCGCCGCCGCCGCCGCCTTCTGTCTGATAGAAAGGCTCAGCATTGTGCTCAGCTGCGATGCTATCAGCCTGCCGTTGTCGGTTATGGCTATATATCGCTTTTCCTCGTCGGTGTATTCTATGTTTTTGTGCTTTATAAGCTCCGAAAGCGCGCTCATAGTCTCAAAGTAATTCGCAAAGCCGTTCTCCTGAAATATCTCCGTCAGATCGTCCGTTCTGAACGGCTTGCCTACGCAGTCTAAAATATAGCACAGCATTATGCCTATATCCGACCTGCTCCTCAGTCCGCCCGGCTCTATCCCCCCGGTAAAGGCATCATAATCCATAACAGCAGCCTCCTTGCCTGTATTCTTATATTATTATATCATATTCCGAAAAAAATCCAAGAAAAAGATACATAATAATTGAAATTATCTTGCCGATGTATTAAAATAATAGCAGCGTTTATAAAATAATCAGTAAAAGGAAGTGCAGCCGATGTATAAGAACTATATCTTCGACCTCTACGGCACTCTTGTCGATATCAGCACCAACGAATACAAGCGCAGCCTGTGGAAAAACATGGCTCTGATCTACTCAATGGGCGGCGCGCCCTATAAGCCCGCCGAGCTTAACAGACAGTTCAACGCTTATCTCAAAGAGCAGATCGATAATGTTCCCAAGGAAAAATACACGACTCACCCCGAGCCCCGTATAGAGTACGTTTTTCAGCGGCTCTATACCGAAAAGGGCGTTCCCTGCGATATGGCTCTTGCTTCCGCAACGGGCAGGACCTTCCGCGCGCTTTCCATGAAATACATCAGGCTCTACGACGGCGTTCACGAGCTTTTTGACGCTATACACAGCCACGGCGGCAGGGCTTATCTCCTCTCCAACGCGCAGCGTATCTTTACCGAGCCCGAAATAAGAATGCTCGGCATCTATGACGAATTCGAGGACGTGATGATCTCCTCTGACGACGGCTGCGCAAAGCCCGATATAATGTTCTATAAACGTATCCTCGAAAAGCACTCCCTCGATCCCGCCGAGAGCATTATGATAGGCAACGACTATATCACCGATATAAAGGGCTCGCACGAGGCAGGACTTGATTCTCTCTACCTGCACACAAATATATCCCCCGAGATAAAGGGCGAGCTTCTCTCAAAATACACCGTAATGAGCGGAAGCATTTTTGAGGCTATCGGGCTGCTTTTCCCCGAGGAATGAGCTTTTCTCCTGCAAGGCTTACAATAGCCGTTTTTATCGAGAATTTCGGCATTATTGTGCAAATCTATCGCAAAAGAGATATTATAATACTAACCGTTTTCATCGGATATATGATAGAATAAATAACGGGAAAACACATAAGCGGTCTGCCGCCTGTGATTGGGGCAGATCTGAAGCGCTGATATCAGAAAGGAACGTATCTTATGAAGATCACCATAGTAGGCTGCGGAAAGATAGGAGAGACGATCCTCGGCGACCTTGTAAACGAGGGTCATGAGGTAATAGCAGTTGATAATGATCCCGCAGTGCTTGAACAGATAAACAATATCCATGACGTTATGACGGTATGCGGCAACGGCACCGACTGCCGCACCCTTACCGAAGCAAGCGTCAGGGACAGGGAGCTTTTTATCGCGGCAACCTCATCTGACGAGCTCAATATGCTGAGCTGCTACATAGCAAGGCAGATGGGCGCCAAAAATACCATAGCAAGAATACGCAACCCCGAGTATAATATGGAGAGCCTCGGCTTCTTCAAGGAGACCCTCGGTCTTTCTATGGCGATAAATCCCGATATGCTTGCGGCAAGGGATATGTTCAACGTTCTCAAGCTGCCCTCTGCGGTAAAGATACAGACCTTCTCCGAGAGAGGCTTTGAGATAATAGAGCTTATCCTGAAGGAGGATTCCCCGCTCACGGGCGTAAAGCTCATGGATCTGCGCAGCAAATACAAGGCAAAGTTCCTTATATGCGTAGTGGGCAGGGGAGACAGGGTGTATATACCCGACGGTAACTTCGTGCTCCGTCCGGGAGATAAAATAGGTCTTACAGCCGAGCCCGCCGAGATACAAAAGCTGTTCAGGGCTCTCGGTCTTGATAAGAAGCAGGCAAAAAACGTGATGATCCTCGGCGGCGGCAGAATAGCCTTTTACCTTTCAAAGATGCTCACATATACGGGCAACGGCGTCAAGATAATCGAGAGAGATCCCGAAAAATGCGCGGTGCTCTCCGATGCTCTGCCGAAGGCTGTTATCATAAACGGCGACGGCGCGCAGCAGGAACTCCTTCTTGAAGAGGGACTCGACTCAATAGATGCCTTCGTATCTCTCACAGGCATGGACGAGGAGAACATACTTATTTCTATCTTCGCTTCAACCCATAACGTGCCTACCGTGATAACAAAGGTCAACCGCAACGAGCTTGCCTCAATGGCGGCAAAGCTCGGTATAGACAGGATAATCTCACCCAAGGAGATAATTCAGGGTGGGTCCCGAATTCAAGCACACGGGCGTACCCCTTAAGGATCTCCGTCTCAGACAGGGAACGCTCATAGCCGGAATTATCCGTGACGGCAAGGCTCTTATCCCTGCGGGCGGCGATGCAATCGCAGAGGGCGACAAGGTGATAATCCTCACGGAGGATCAGCGCCTCAACGATCTTTCCGACATCATCAAGTAAAGAAAGGTAATAAACCATGAACCGCAGAATGATATTTTACATGGTAGGCAATATCATACTTCTTGAGGCGGTGCTGCTTATGCTGCCCCTGCTCGTATCCCTCGGCTACCATGAGATGAACTGTATCAATGCATTTTCCATAACCATAATAATAGCCTCGGTCGTCGGCGTGCTTTTCCGCCGTGTTTTCGACCCCAAAAAGAATAAGGTCATCTATGCCCGCGAGGGCTTTATAATAGTTACCTTCGCATGGATCTTCCTGTCCCTTCTCGGCTGTCTGCCGTTCATCATAAGCGGCGAGGTGCCGGATTTCTTCGACGCCTTCTTCGAGACGGTCAGCGGACTTACCACCACGGGCGCATCCGTACTCAGAGACGTTGAGAGCATGAGCTATGGTCTGCTGTTCTGGAGGAGCTTTACACATTGGTTAGGCGGCATGGGAGTCCTCGTGCTCATCATGGCGATACTCCCCTCGGGCTCGGGCAGAGCCATACACATACTCCGCGCCGAAATGGCAGGTCCCGTTATAGGCAAGATAACCCCCAAGATCAAGGACACCGCAAAGATACTTTACGTCATTTACTTTCTTATCACCTTTGCAGAGACGGTCTTTCTGCTCATAGGAGGAATGCCCTTATTTGACAGCGTTGTTCACGCGCTCGGCACGGCGGGTACGGGAGGCTTCGGCATCAAGGCGGATTCTATCGCAAGCTACAGCCCCTATCTTCAGTGGGTCATCACCATATTCATGGTCATCTTCGGCATCAACTTCAACCTGTTCTATATGGTCGTTCTCAGACAGTTCAAGGCGATCTTTACAAACCGTGAGCTCTGGTTCTATTTCGGAATGATGCTTTGCGCCGCGGGAATAATCACCTATAGTATCTATCCCATTTACAACAACTTCTCCGACTCGGTAAGACATTCCTGCTTTCAGGTCGCCTCAATGGTATCTACCACCGGCTATTCGACCGCCGATTTCAATCTGTGGCCGGATCTTGCCAAGGGCGTTATATTCATACTTTTCTTCACGGGCGGCTGCGCGGGCTCTACGGCGGGCGGTCTCAAGCTTTCACGAGTAATAATTCTTTTCAAGGCTATCGTCCGTGATATTCGCCACATGCTTCACCCCCGTTCGGTATCGTCCGTCAAGTTCGAGGGCAAAAACCTTGACGTCAGCGTTATCAACGGTGTTACTACTTATTTTGCGCTTTACATCATGCTTATTGCAGCCACCTTCATCGTCCTCTGCTTTGAGCCGTCCTTCGATCTCCAATCCAATCTGACGGCTTCAATATCCTGCTGCAACAACGTAGGTCCCGGACTCGGTCTCGTGGGGCCAATGGAGGGCTACGGAGGCTATTCATCATTCTCCAAGCTTGTTCTGACCTTTGCCATGCTCTTCGGCAGACTTGAGATCTATCCCATTCTTCTTGCGCTCTACCCGAGAACGTGGACGAAGAAATAATTCATTGTAAAGGAAGATCCCATGAGCAGACTGACAGATATAAACTACGTTAAGGGTGTTCTCGGCAGACACGGCTTCACCTTTTCCAAGGCTCTCGGACAGAACTTTCTCGTCAATCCCGCCGTCTGCCCTAAAATGGCTCAGCTCAGCGGCGCAGATGAGAACACGGGCGTTATTGAGATAGGTCCGGGCGCGGGCGTTCTCACAGCCGAGCTTGCGCGGCTCTCTCATAAGGTCGTGGCGATAGAGCTTGACAAAAGACTTCTGCCTGTGCTTGACGAGACTCTCTCGGAATTCGACAACGTAAGAGTGGTCAACGCCGATGCCATGAAGCTTGACCTTGCAAAGCTGATACAGGACGAATTCGGCGGCGGTGAGGTCGTTATCTGCGCCAATCTGCCGTATTATATAACCTCGCCTATTCTTATGAGGCTCCTTGAGGAGCGCTTGCCCGTCAGCTCGATAACCGTTATGGTGCAGAAGGAGGCGGCGGACAGGATATGCGCCTCTCCCGGCACGAGAGCCTCGGGCGCAATAAGCGCGGCGGTGCATTACTACTGTGAGCCGGAGGTGCTTTTCAAGGTCTCGCCCGGCAGCTTCATTCCGCCCCCGAAGGTGGAATCCGCAGTTATAAAGCTGAATATACTAAAAGAGCCGCCTGTAAAGGCGGCTGACGAAGGACTTTTCTTCAGAGTTGTAAGGGCGGCATTTCTTCAGCGAAGAAAGACACTTGCAAATTCCCTCAGCGCAGGACTGAGCCTGCCCAAGCAGACCGTGTCGGAAATTCTTTCGTCCGCAGGCATAAAGCCCAACGCAAGGGCGGAGGAAATGACGATGCAGCAGTTTGCCGATATAACGGGCGCGGCGCTTCAGTTTTTTTGATGCCGCTTCAGCGCAAACAGAGGCTTGCTCCTGTCAAAGAGCATTCCCTCCAATTTATATGCGACCACTGCGAACACTATCCCGAAGACCGCTCCGAAGGCGACGTCGGTAGGAAAGTGTACGTAAAGATACATTCTTGAGAATGCCATAAGGAAGCCGAAGATATAGGCTGCAATACCGAGCCATTTATTGTATATGAAAATAATCGTGGCTGCCCCGAAGGCGAAAAGCGTATGCCCCGAGGGGAACGAAGCGTCAAATGGTACGTTTACAAGAAGCTCGACCGTCTTGTCAAGCACACAGGGTCTTGCTCTTGAAACTATGGGCTTGATGATCCCGCTGCTTGCGATGAGATTGAAAACAAGATCGAACGCAAGCGAACGCCCGAGCGGTCTTGAGCGCTTGAAGATAAGGCTCACAGCGGCGATGATTATCCAGATAAGCCCCGCCTTTCCCAAAAAGGATATAACGGGCATGAGCTTGTCAAGAAGGTCAGTTCTCAGCTCGGTCTGAATGTAATTCAGTATATAGAATTCTTCGTCCATAAGGCTGCCTCCGCATTCTTAAGTATCTTATATTATTATATCACGACATTCCCGCAAAAGCTATACCGAATTCAGAAAGGCAGTGAAGAAATGAAAGAAAATATCTGCAGCATACCCGTAAACGACGTTTTTATGCCGAAGGACGGCTGCCCCATGTGCAGAATGAGGGATATGCTTGAGGAACGCAAGGCGGATTACGTTACCGGCTCTGCCATGATGGAGCCCAACGTAAGGATAAAGACCAACGAGCAGGGCTTTTGCCACCGCCATTTTCAGATGATGGTCAAGCAGGGCAAGCGCCTTTCAAACGCGCTGATCCTTGAGAGCCACCTTCAGCAGATCTCCGAGCAGTTAGTGCCGCCCGCGGGCAAGTACGACAAAAAGCGCATGGCTGCCCTTGACACTATGCTGAACGACTGCTTTATCTGCCGCGATATAAAAGAGAACATGGAAAATATGGTCAGGATCGTCCATGCCATGTGGATAAGCGAGCCCGAGTTCCGTCAGCTCTATGCCGAACAGAAATATATCTGCCTTGAGCATTATTATCTTCTTCTCACCGTCGATCAGAAGGGACTGGGCAAAAGCCTTCAGGCATTTTATGATGAGACATCAAGACTCACGGGGGGCTACCTTATAGAGCTCAAAAATGATATAACTCATTTCTGCAGTATGTTCGACTACCGCAGCGCAGGCAAGTCGTGGGGCAATTCCAAGGACAGCATCGAGCGCTCTATAGAGTTCCTCACGGGCGACAAGGTCGCCGCCGAGCCTGTTCCGGATACGGACGGCGAGGACGAGGAAGAGGATTATACAGAATAAGGTCATTTTTACTTAGAAAAACCATCACACGGGAGGCATTGCAATGAATATCACTTTATTGGGCTGCGGAAGATGGGGCTCGTTTATTGGCTGGTATCTTGATAAAACAGGTCACAGCGTGACTATCTGGGGGCTGAGCGATGCTCCGCAGTTTATCGAGCTCAGAGATACCCGTAAAAACAATATGCTCACCTTCAGAGACAGCATAACCATCACCGATGATCTCGAACAGGCGGTCACGGGCGCAGATATAATGATAATCTCTATCAGCGCGCAGGCTCTCCGTTCCTTCATGCCGCGCCTTGCAGCATTCCCGCTTGAGGATAAGAAAATAGTCCTCTGTATGAAGGGAATAGAGGTCAACACGGGCAAAAGGCTCACCGAGATCGTGGATGAGTTCGTCCCCGAAAAAACACAGGTCGGCGTATGGGTAGGCCCCGGTCACCCGCAGGATTTCAGCAACGGCATACCTAACTGCATGGTAATAGATTCAAGACACGATGAGCTCAAGCATTTTCTCATCAAGCAGTTCTCAAGCGAGCTTATCCGCTTCTACGTCGGCAACGATCTCGTCGGTACCGAAATAGGCGCCGCCGCCAAAAACACCATAGGCATAGCCGCGGGTATGCTCGACGGTCTTAACCTTTCGTCCCTCAAGGGCGCTCTTATGTCCCGAGGCACGAGAGAGATCTCGCGTCTTATCAAGGCTATGGGCGGCAACGAGCTTTCGGCTTACGGTCTGTGCCATTTAGGCGATTACGAGGCTACGCTTTTCTCGCCCTACAGCCATAACCGCCGTTTCGGCGAAATGCTCGTAAAGGGCGAAAGATTCGACCTTCTTGCCGAGGGTGTCGATACCACAAAGGCGCTTCTCTATCTCGGGCATAAATACGAGGTGGATCTTCCTATCTGCTCAACGGTCAACAGCGTTATCGCAGGCGAAATAACCGCAAAAAGAGGTCTTTCCGACCTGTTCCTGCGCAGCATAAAGACCGAGTTCTGATAGTTCACCGTATATATATAAATATGAGCGACCGTCCGGAATAATACGGGCGGTCGCTTTTGTATGCTTTTCCCTTCAAAGCTCAATATTTCAGCTCAGGCAGTCTGACCCTTAGGTCAGGCTGCCGTTTTTCGTTTTCCGGCACCTTACGGAGCGTAAGCACAGAAAAAACCCGGCGTCATATTATATAAGAGAAAGGAGAAATGAACATGGATGTTATCAAAGAGCTTCAAAACTCAGAATATTTTATCAAGCCTCTTCCCGAAAAAACCGTGATAGCCATGGCTTACGTTCCTTATCAGAATGCGGAGAGGCTTTATTCCCCGGAATGCGGCATAAAAAACGGAACGCTTTTCCCTGAGCTTAACAAGCCCTTTACTGCAGCCTGCCCGAACGGAGGTAAAGCCGATGAGTGAAAGAGAACGCCTGCTGAAGCGACTGTCCTCCTATGATTTTGCAATAGCCGAAATGCATATATATCTCGACACCCACCCCGACGACAGGAGCGCCGCCGCCGCTTTGCGCGTATACGAAGAAAAAAGCGGCGCCCTTCGCAGCGAATTCGAGGAAAAATACGGTCCCCTCAGCCCCTCAGACGAAAACGGCAACCGCTGGGCATGGATATCCGATCCATGGCCGTGGGATAATCAGGAGGTATGATCTATGTGGGTATACGAAAAAAAGCTTCAGTATCCCGTTAATATAAAGCAGACCAATCCTAAGCTTGCCAAGATAATAATCACCCAATATGGCGGTCCCGACGGCGAGCTCGGCGCAAGTCTGAGGTATCTCAGCCAGAGATACTCCGCCCCCTATCCCGAGGTAAAGGCTGTTCTTACCGATATCGGCACAGAAGAACTCGGGCACCTCGAAATGGTCGGCACTATCGTCTATCAGCTCACAAAGGGGCTGACCCTCGAGGAGATCAGGGCTCAGGGCTTTGAGGATTATTTTGTTGACCATACCACAGGCATTTATCCCCAGGCTGCCTCCGGCGTTCCCTTCTCTGCGTCGGCGCTGCAGGTGAAGGGAGATATTATCACTGACCTTCATGAGGACCTTGCGGCAGATGAGGCGTATAAGTATAGACAACTTGTTTTTATGGTATATAATGTTTCTTGTTGCCAAAATTCAACAAGGGACTGATATTTATGAAAAATGAAAAAGTGCCGTGTGTAAAATGCGGCTCAAGCACCAAATATTATGATAAAGTAAAAAGAATAGTAAAAGGAAAAAACGGAAAAAAGCGGCGTATCTCTGTAAAACGGTATGCTTGCCCGAACTGCGGATCGGTGCACAGACTTATTCCGGATTATATTCTTCCGTATAAGCACTATGAAAGAACAATAATAGAGGGGTTTATTAGCGGTAATCTTTCATCGGATCAGTTAGAGTATGAAGACTATCCATGTGAAGCGACCATAGCCATCTGGAAACGGTATCATTTACCACTGACATTTATTTAACATTATCGGCGTTTTAATCTAAGATAGAGTCGAAAGGAGGTCAAATGATATTTTTTCAGAAAGGAGAGGCTATGGCAACAAAAATAAGACCGGAATTATCAGTAAATAACCGCTATCATCTGGAAAAACATCGGTACTACGAGCTTAAGCACTTTTGTCTTCAATATCCCTCATGGAAAAAGACTCTTGTGCTTATAAGCAGTATAAGATCAGGCAATAATGATATTTCCGGTGTACACTCGATCGGCTCTGTCTCAGATCCTACTGCCGACAATGCCGAGGAACGGCTGTTCTACGCACTAAGGATAGAAATGCTTGAAAAGACAGCGCGAAACACTGACTGTTATTTATCGGATTATATTCTGAAGGGAGTAGCAGAAGGTTTTTCATACGAATACCTTAAAGCTAAATTAAATATTCCATGCTGCCGCGAAAAGTATTACGAGCTTTATAGAAAGTTTTTCTATCTGCTTAGTGCCGAGCGACAGTAATATGTAATTGGAGGATGCCTTAAGAGGTGTCCTCCGTTTTATTATATATTATCAGCACGCGGGTTACAATACTTTATGCTAAATTAGTATCTATCATACGATACGCGCAAATAACATTTAGTTTTATGAAGGTCGGATGATATTCATGAAACAAAAAAGGAGAATGATAAAGATGAACGACAAACTTGATGAAATGGTCAGCGAGGAACTTAAGAAATGGCTCGATGATATTTCGATTATCGAGAATGCAGACGAAAGAGCAAAGGCAATGGAGCAGTATCTCAGATCATACAACACTTATCTTGAAGGCAAAAAGACAAAGGCAGAGGAAGCCAAGCTTGAGGCTGAGGCAAAAAG
>CACWNZ010000058.1 GCA_902762335.1 uncultured Ruminococcus sp.
GCATTGGACACCTCTATCCTATAGCCCACGCAGTCGTCCGTAAAGACGATCTTCCCGTCTTTCAGCGCGGAAACGTATCTGCTGTCGAAATCAGCCGTTCTTGTATAGTAGTCGTAAGTACCTGCAAGCACCCATTCATTGCTGCTTCCGAATTTCCCGTAAAATCGTATCACGTCGTCTTCGTTATAGATTACGGGGCTTGCCACAAAATCTCTGTCCTGCTCGTTGAACTTCGCATCGTTGATATTCACGGTATAGTTGACGTATTCTATCGAAAAATCCTCACTCGTGAGCTGTCTCGTATTTTCGGGGATAATTACCCGCAGGTCCTCCGTCTGCTCGATGCTGTCGTTTAGATAAAAGCTGTCGTCCGTCAGCGTTGAGGTGACCTTCCTCTTGCCGTATTTGTCGAGATCGTTTGTTGAAGCGCCCTCTTCAAGCGTCCAGCGGTAGCTGTATGACGCGGTCTCCACGAAGAATTTTATATCGCCGCTGAGATGATCGACTATCCCGTCCCTGAGGTCCTGCAAGCCGTAATCAGCTATCTCCCATCTATAGCCAAAGCGGTACCACCAGTTATTGTTGCCCCATTTCCGGTGATAGAAATATCCGCCCGGTCCGCTGTATCCTGTTCTCACATACGTAAACACGTCCGTTGATGATGCTGACGTTGCGGGGTCGACGTTATCCTTCGGGGTCACTTTTGCAGTTTCGGTATTGGTTATCTTGTACCTGTCAAGCGGCTCGTATGTCGACTTCAGATGTCTCGTTATAACGTAATCATACCTTACAAAGCGCTCCGCCCTGAGGTCGTCCTGATAATTCACTGCGCTGAAGCTGTTTGTTCCCCACAGCTTATAGGCTATCGCCTCGGCGTCCTCCTCAGCAACAACGTCATTTATTTCAAATCTGTAGGGCTGAGTCACCGCTCCGATATAGCTGCGAAGCTCCCACACAAGATAGTAATAATCATCTGCGTTCTCTGGCGCTGTTCCCCACGAGTCCTGCCACGACTGATACGGTGAAGCAAGGTTCAGGCAGCGCTTATTCGTACTTACGAGAGTTGCGTATGTATTGACACAGACCTCCTCAGCGTCGTCCTGCGCCGATGTTATCAGCGTCATGGTCTCGTTGTTCTTGTGATATATATTCAGCTCTGCCGTAAACGGGTCAGACGGCGCCATATCCTTATAATAATAGGAATACTTCGTCATTCTGTAGCCGACCTCGATATATCCTGTTGAGCCGGCTTTCATTTTGTCGTCGCCGTCCCTGAAATTGGTTATGACGACCTCGTCCCCGTCGTATTCATAAACAAAGCTCGTATCTATTGCCGAAAGGTCGCCTTCGTAATCCTCGATCTCCTGTTTTGAAGGGATAGAAAGCTCGCATTCATCGGCAAAACTCCCGGTCCTGTCACGGATTATATGTCTCGGTATCCTTACCTCGACCTCGCCCGGCTCGAAAAAGCCCTCGCCCGAAAGTGAATAATACACCCTGTAGATGAACTGATGCCCCGGGTCGGAATACTCGGGAGTATACACATATTTACCGTCAACAAGTGTCGCCCCGTCCGCAAAGCTTGCGCCGAAGCTCCTTATCTCAATATCCTCGAGTGCCTTCGTCCTGATCTGAACGCTCGTGAATATGCCGAAGCACGAGCAGAGTATCATAAACGCTGTCAAAAGGGAAACGAACCTATATCCGGTTTTGCGTATCCTCATAATTCTCACCCTTCTTTTAATGCAGATGCTTTTATTCGTACGATGCGGGATATTTAATCACCATAATATTTATTCCGTTATGTATAACGTATACATAACCTATTATAACTACAAGTAAAATTATATCATATCTGCACTGATAGTGCAATAATTTCTTTGTTATTACTTTTGTAAAAGTTAATTTTTTCGGGTCGCGGGCTTTCGTGACAGGTTTTTCGGGGGTGGCGCGAGAGATCGGGAAAACGGATCATACACCGTGGGGATCGAGCCGTACGGGTATGCTTTTGCACAAAAGGACACGGCACGGAAAACCGTGCCGTGTAACAGATATTATTTCGTTACGTGAAGTATTTCAGAGCTAATCGACAACCTTGAGAGTAAAATACCTGATTGCCTTTGTTCCGTCTGCATCTGTAGGTTTACACATTATATTATATACTAAAATAATATTGCAGTTGTGACAATCATATATGCTAAGACTGCGGAAAAACTCAGAACGCCGAAAAACCCCCGCACCGTGCTTCGGTGCGGGGGCGGCGATCTATTGAGTTTGGGGCAAAAGACCGTCAAGCTCCGCGCGGCTGCCGGCTATATATATCTCCGCAAGGGAGAGATCGTCATTGCAGTAGGCTCTGAGCCTTCTTTTTTGCGGGTTGACGAGCATTGAGAGCCTTATGCGGTATTTGCGGAGCAGTGTGTTGTGCAGAGCCTCGTCTCCCGTGCTGAGAACGGTGTCAAGCTCGTGAGGGTGGCTGTGTACGAAGCCGACGAGCTCCATGCCGTTCTCATTTGCGGCGGCAAAGGCGGCCGATAAAGTCCGGGAAGTGAATACCGCGCTCTCTCTGTCGGCAAGGTCAAGAGGTACGGGAACGACACGCCCGACTATGATGAGCCCTCCTGCGCAGCGCCCTAAAAGACACGCCATTTGCTCGTTATCGTTGGCGGCAGTAGTTGCGCCCCAATCATAATACGAGAACAGCTCTCCCGCCGCCCGTCTTTCAAAAAAGACACGGCAGGAGCCGGGAGCGTCACTGCTGATCCTCAATACGGCGGGCGATTCGCAGTCCGCTCTGAGCCGATCAAGCTCCTTATCAAAGCCTTCCGCCTTTTCGCGGTATGCGGAAAGCTCGTTTTCGCCGTAATAGTCCCTTATGCAGAAGCGGGGACGGCGTTCGTCGAAGTCCCAGGTATGCAGGCTGTCGCCGAGACAGCTGTCCCTGTAATAGCAGTTAAGGCATTTATCTGCAAGGGTGCGCTCTCTTTTGCGGAAAAGATCAAAGCCGCTGCGCCAGAGGTCCGCAAGGGAGTGTGTTCTCACGTTGCCCTGAATAAGCTCTTTTCTGCGTTCAACGTTGGGGCAGACGAAAATATCGCCGTTATAAAGTATGCTTGCGACCCTTTTCCCTGCCCCGCAGGAAAAGCACCTCGTGCGCAGTCTGTGCTCCCATTCGCCGAAATAATGCGAGCAGCTCTGTATCACGGGCAGAACGCGGTCGTCCGAGTATTTTTCCGCGAACTCGAAGTATCGTCTCATGCCGTCCTTATCAAGAAGAACAGCCGAGTTGTTTTTTGCCCTGCCTATCGGATCGGCAGTGACCACGCGCCAGCTGTCAAGCCCTATATCAAGAAGTATCCTGCGCAGCTCCTCAAGCTCGGAAATATTCTGCTTATTTACTACCGTAGTCACCTGAAGATGCTCGGTAAAGCCCTGCCTTCTTATACTTTTAAGAGAGCTTATTATCCGCCCGAAGCTCCCGTCAAGACGGCGCAGTCTTTCGTGAGTTTCCTTGCAGCCGTCTATGCTCACGGTCAGGGTCTTCATTCCCGAGGCTTTCATTTTATCTATTACGCGGTCGTCTATCAGAGAGCCGTTTGTCACCATTCCCCACGGAAAGCCGAGCTCTGCGGCATAGCCCGCAACGTCAAGCACGTCCTCTCTGACAAGCGGCTCACCGCCCGTGACGTTCAGCATTATCCGCGAGGGGTCAAGCTTGCGGGATATATCAAGCAGGGCGGCGCGTATCTCGTCCCCCGTCAGCTCGTCGGGATAGCTCCTGACGTCTCCGCAGCCGCTGCCGCAGAAGGCGCATCTTGCGTTGCATCTGAGGGTCGTCTCCCAGAAAAGCGTAGTCAGTTCATGATCGTTATTCATCTATATCGATTATCTCCGCAGTCTGTGTAACGCCCTCGTAACGCTTTTCTATCTCCGACGAGACGGGACAGCCGTAAAGACACATTCCCGGCTCCGCTCTTGAAAGCATCTCGGCTCTGTGTTCGTAAATAAGCGTAAGGGTGTTGTTCTTCCTTTCAAAAAGCACCTCGGCAAGTATCGGCTTGCCGCAGCTTTCGGGGCGCATTTCCCCGGGGGTTTTTCTTATGCCGCTCGGCGTGAACTGTGAACACACCCCGTAGAAATCGGGCAGAGCGTGGAAGGACGCTGTCCATATCCTCTGTTCTCTCACAAGAGCCTGCTTTACGTCGTACTCGGTATAATAAAGCGGACAGCGTATCGGCTCTATCGGCTTCATCGGTATGATACCGTCGTCGGAACGGTAATCAAAGCTTATCTCCACGCATTTTTCAAGCTCCTCCCGAGAGTCTGTTATCCCCCGTGAGATAAGATAATCACTGAGAGCTTTCATACGGTCGTCCATAACGAGCAGGGGCGAGCCGCATTCGGTGCAGAACATATCGTCTGCGTTGCATTCGGCTGAGCATAACGGGCATTTCATGGCAAGTCCTCCTTGTTTAAGTTATTTATACTTTGTTATTGCCGATATTTTCGATATGCTTTTGTTTTACCGTGTCGGATACCTGAGAAAACGGAAATAATTTTTCGTAGACCTGCGCAATATCCAAACCGTCTGACACAGATCTCTGCAAAACGTCTTTTACAATATTATCCGCTTCACTGAGTTTAGCTACAATCACGTCCGAAGAACTGACAGTCAGCTTTTTCAGCTCACAATCATCCGAAAACAGGACTACGGAAAAGATCTCCGTATCCGAAGGCAGATACTCCTGCAGGGTCCTGCAATGCGTCCTGTTCTGCCATACCGGATTATAGAACTTTTCCTTTCGGGATTCACGGTTTCCGCTGTACAGGCACTGTGTCCAATATTTCTGTCTATCATTTCCGAATATCCATCCCTTATAGTTTTTGCTCTCGAACACAAAAACGCCCTTACGAGTTATCATTGCAACGTCTAATTCCGTTGTTTTACCGTCCTCTTTAGGAAGATACAGATTGAACAAGAATTTATACCCTTCATCCTCATAACGCCTGAGGCTCTTATACAGCTCATATTCTCCGCGTTTTCCTTTATCTAACATTACAGTGAAAAAATTGTTTTGTGTTATTGCCCTATAAGTCGTCTTATTGTAGACAGCAATATTGATACATAATCCTACAACGGATATCACAACACCAAGAACGATCCCGAGAATAACAAGACCGATAAATTTCATAACATCATCTCCAATAATATCGCAATATATCTATAATTAATAATACCCCATGCGAAGCGTTTTTTCAAGAACAATATCGGTATCTATCGGATATTTGCGCACGCCCTCAGCGGATCAAGGTCAGTGTAAAATAAATCCCGGAGTTTTCCGGATCGTTGTTTTTCAAGATCCTGCGGCAGTGAAAACCGGATAGCGAATGCGGCTCGCCGGGCAAGAAAATCCTTGTAAATGCGGCGGTTTTGTATTATAATTAACTTAGGAAAAGCTGCGGCAGAGGGAGGGGCAATATGGTCGTTACGATAAAGAGCATGGGGCTTTTCGGAATGGACGCCTACGAGGTGAACGTTGAGACGGACATTACAAGAGGGCTGTCAAGCTTTGATATAGTAGGTCTGCCCGATACGTCAATAAAAGAGGCAAGGGACAGAGTAAAGGCAGCCGTAAGAAACAGCGGATTCGAGTTCCCGATGAGAAAGGTCATAGTAAATCTTGCGCCTGCCGACGTCAAAAAAAGCGGCTCGCTGTACGATCTTCCTATACTCATGTCTATCCTTCTTTCATCGGGCTCGATGAATGCGGAGATCGGCGATAGCGCGTTTATCGGCGAGCTGTCTCTCAGCGGAGAGACAAGACCCGTAAACGGGCTGCTGCCTATGGCTATAGAGGCAAAGAAAAAGGGTATAAAGAGATTTTTCGTTCCGAAGGATAACGCCCACGAGGCAGCAGTAGTTGAAGGCATAGAAATAATGCCCGTTAGAACCGTAGCGGAGTTAGTAATGCATTTCAGGGGCAGAAAGCCGATAGAACCCGCCGAAAGGATAATGCCGGGACCCGACGATATGGCTTATCCCGTGGATTTCTCGGACGTAAAGGGACAGAGCACCGCAAAAAGAGCGCTTGAGATAGCCGCCTGCGGAGGACACAACGTGCTGTTCATAGGCAGTCCAGGCACGGGAAAAAGTATGCTTGCCAAAAGACTGCCGACGATACTGCCGGATATGACCTTTGACGAGATGATAGAGGCGACGAAAATACATTCGATAGCGGGCACTCTGCCCAAGGGCTCATCGCTGCTGACACACAGACCGTTCCGTTCGCCCCACCATACCGTATCTGCGGCGGGACTTTCGGGCGGCGGAGCCATACCCCACCCGGGCGAGATCTCATTGGCGCACAACGGGGTACTCTTTCTTGACGAGCTGCCCGAATTCAGCCGCGGCGCAATGGAGATACTCCGTCAGCCTATAGAGGACGGTCAGGTGACTATATCAAGAGTAAACGCCACCCTCACCTATCCGTGCTCGGTAATGCTCGTGACCGCAATGAATCCCTGTCCCTGCGGATATTTCGGACACCCCACAAAAAAATGCACCTGCTCAAAGCAGGTCGTCTCAAAATATCTTGCAAAGATCTCGGGTCCGCTGCTCGACAGGCTCGACCTTCACGTTGAGGTGCCGCCGGTGGAGTTTACCGCTTTGCAGAGCAGCGGCGGCGAGGAAAGCTCGGCTGAGATAAAGGAACGCGTAAACAAAGCAAGAAGCATACAGAACGAGCGCTTCAGAGGCACGGGGGTAAACTGCAACGCCCGCATGACCCCCGCCATGCAGAACGAGTATTGCATAATGGACGACAGCGCGGGCGAGGTCATCAAGCGTTCGTTTGAAAAGCTCGGCTTCTCGGCAAGGGCGTACGGCAGGATAGTAAGAGTGGCAAGGACTATTGCCGATATGGACGGCTCGGAGCTGATACGCAGAGAGCATATCTTTGAGGCCGTGCAGTTCAGGAGCCTTGACAGAAAATATTGGAACAATTAAGATCGGAAAAACAAATAAAAACCAAAACAAAAAGGAGGATAATTATGAAAAGGAAGATCTTAAGATCGGCTGCGGCGCTGCTTGCCTGTCTTATAATAGCCGGCTCGTGCGCCATAGGAGCATCGGCAAAGAGCAGTGCATCCCGGGAAACGACACAAAAGCTGTCGCTGTCCTTTGACGGCTCACCTGTCACGCTCACAAAGGGCAAAACCTACACCCTGCCCGCCTTCAGCTCAAAGCTCATACCCGGGCTCAGCTGCCGTATCTCCACCGACAGCAGCGACAAGATACGCATTGACGGCGATAAATTCACTGCCTCAGGCACGGGAAAGGTAACTCTGACCATAACCCTGCCCGACGGAAAAAAGTATGAACAGGTCTTCA
>CACWNZ010000059.1 GCA_902762335.1 uncultured Ruminococcus sp.
GAGGTGAGATGAACAGTCTTGCGGGCAGTCTGGCACAGCTTGAAAGGGGCGAGACACTGAGCCTTGACACGATACTTCAGCTTATCGAAAAATATCCCGAATACACCGAGCAGCTCATCAACGCAAAGGACAATGCCGAGCTGCAGAAGGCGGCGCTGGAAGCACTGTTCGAGGCGAAAAAGGCGGAGTATATCCTGACTCAGCAGGCGGCGATAGATATTATTGACGCATCGGACAGAGAAACAGAGGCAATAATCGAGAACGTCAAAAAGCGCATCGAGGCGTACCGGGAGGAAGCCCGGGTAAAGGGGGATATCTTTGGCGCTATAGCCAAAACAATTTCAGATGTATGGGAGCTATACGGACTTGAAGCGACCCGTGAAAAAAACCAACGTGACAGGGAGAGTCTGCAGCAAAGGATAGATTATGTCAGCTCGCTGTCCTACAGTGATTTTGCATCGGGCACATCTGGCGGCTCGTCAGGCAGCTCAGGGGGCAGCTCAGGGGGCAGCTCGGCAAGCTCATCGTCAAGCAGATCGTCAGAGAAGTACACAATGGATTCCCGGGGGGTATATGCCGAGGGGAACAGCTATCTTGACGCCTACACCAAATGGATGGACAGGGCAAAGGCTGTCGGCAAGCTTACTGCCGATGAGGAGATACAGTTTTTGCGCGAAATACTCAAAAGAGAAGCGCTGACCGCCGAGGAGAGAGAGCAGGTAAGGCAGAAGCTCTATGCGGCCGAGGAGAAGCGGGCAAAGGCTGCCGAGGACGCAGAAAAAGAGCGTACAAAGGCCGCCGAGGACGCAGAAAAGGAAAAATACAACGCCCGGCGAAAAGAGATACAGGACTATCTGACGTGGATAGACCGTCAAAAGGCACTGGGAAATATCAGCGAGAGGAAAGAGCTGGAGCATCTTGAACGCCTGGTCAAGTATGAGGATCTCACCGCCGATGAGAGGTACAACATCGAATTAAGACTGCACAATCTGAAAAAGGATCTTGCAGACAAGGCCGAAGCCCGTGAAAAGGAACGTGCCGAACGTGAAGCAAAAGCAGTCGAGGAGGCAGAGCAGCGCAAAAAAGAAGCCCGTGAGCTTGGCAAGGCTGCGCTTGACAAGCTGATAGACGATGAGATATCAAAGCATGAGGCGGCGTCAAACGCAGCTAAGAAATGGGCCGACAAAGAAAAGGCCGCATTAGACGAGGTAGTGCGAAAGCGCAGGCAGGCGAGCGAGGACGAGAAGCGTCAGAATGAGATAGATCTGATAGATCTTAAGCTCAGGAGCGGGCATCTCTCCGAGTTCGAGGAGCGGGAGCTTTACCGCCGCAAGCAGGATATCCTGAACGAGAGGTACGAAGCGGAATTTGAACAGAGCGTTGAGGATAAAAAAACAGAGATCGATGCACGGGCTGACAGTGTGGTCAGCGCTAACGATCAGGCAATAAAAGCACTGCAAAACAGCAAGACAAGCGTTGCAGACAGGGTGGCATATCTCAACGGCACGCAGAGCTACGATCAGCGGGTCAAAAACAATACCGTCACTCAGAATGTCACTATTGTGCAAAACGGTCTTAGCGGTGACCAGCTCGTGCAGAGGGTGCTCAAGGAACTGGGGGCGAGATCATGACGGGATACAAAAATGTTGTCTGGACTGATGAGCTCGGGCAGACCATTAGATTTGACAACAGGCGTTTTTTTATTGAAGAGATAGATATGACAGGCACGCCGGGTATTCATACGGTAGAGAGCCTTGCGGGTGCGGACGGTCAGCAGACAGTCCGGCATCAGCTCGGGGCTAAAACTATCCCGTGCAGCTTTGCCGTAAAGGACGTTGAGGACGATGCGTATCTGCAGCGGTACATAGCACAGCTTTTCGTGCCGAAAAGACCCGGCACGCTAAAGGTGTATACCCGTGAGGAAACGTATGCTATAGACTGCTATCCGCTCAATGCGCCTGTTTTCAAACGGGATCAAGGCGTGCCGTATGTCTGGCGGTTTTCGGTCGATTTTGTCGCGGATTATCCCTACTGGCGCAGAGGAGCAGAGCCGGTCACAAGGCTGTACAGCAGTCTGCCCGGCTCGGGCAGCAGCAGAACGCTGACGTCACGCTGCCCGTTCGAGATCCCTCCGGATATTTACATTCCGGCAAGCTCAGGGGCGGTGCTCGTGCAGCTATATCTCAGGGGTGCGCCCTCTCAGGGCTTCCGCCTGCTTGCCCGGAGCTTTCCCGTGCTGGTGCGGTGCAAGGACTTCAAGGTACTCAACGCCGATACGGGAGAGGACTGCTCGCAGTATCTTGACGTGACCGCCGAGCTTGACAGCATACGCATACGCTACGGGGTCAACAACGTCATAATCTCGCCGGACAACGGAGCGTCACTGTCATACTATGAACTGTCAATGGGGGAGGTATAAGCATGGTAGCGAAGTTCTTCCGGGCGGCGGCATATAACAGCGGGTGGAGCACATTTCAGAACGACCTAATCTATGTAACGGACAGGATAGTGTCTCTTGAAGTGACGGAGCGTTTTACAAGGCTCGGGGAGTTCACTCTCACGCTTCCTTTTTCGGATGATGTGATCTCTGCTTTTATGCGTAACGGGATAATCAACGGCACAATATTTGTTGACAATAGCTGGCTGTGGGTGCAGAGTATAGCCTACGACAACAGCACGGTGGTCCTCGCCGGCAAGGACTGCAAGGGTATGCTGAGTACGAGGCTGACCGAATACGGCGAGGCTCAGCAGAGCGCAGCTCAGGGCTACGACATCGCAGAGGGAACAACAAAAGAATGCATAGAGCACTATGTAACAAGAAATGCGCTATCTCCCGAGAATACTGACCGCATACTGCCGATAGTCAGTGTTGCGGGTGTGAACGGAATCAGCAGTGACAGCTATATGTCTCATCTTGAGGTGCTGTCTGACGTTGTGGAAAAGCTCTGTGTTGATGCTGACATCGGCTATACAGTGAGGGGCAGACTGCAGAGCAGCCAGAGCAGCGGTTTTGTTCTGACAACGGTAAAAGGGGTTGATCGCAGCCACGCTCAGAGCGAAAGGCCGAGAGTTATTTTTGCGGCAAGTCACGGCAATGTCAGCTCTGTCAGCTTTGAGCATGGGGTTGATGATCTGGTCAATGCGATTTATGCAACGGACACAAACGAGCTGACAAGCATAGTGCATAGGGACACTGTCCCTGCCTCGGGACTGCTCAGGCGTGAATGTTCAATATCGTCAGGTATTCCTTATGACACAACCACAGAGGACTACTATGACAGATATGTGCTCAACGAAGTCGCCGACAACACTGAAAGTCACAGCTTCAGCCTGACGGTCCCTGTGCAGGGCTATGGCACTGGGTACAGTCTCGGCGACTATGTATCGGTGCTTGACGACAGTACAAAAAATTTAGAGCGACTGCAGATCACCGAGGTCAGAAAAAGCTATGCTTCGGGTCAGAGGAGCATAGGGATAACTCTCGGCGTTCCGAAGCAGAAGCCTTTCCAGCGCCTTAATAATGATCTGATCTCGGGAACAGCAAGGAGGAGATAACCAATGCAGCATACAATAAATATACCAAAGGGGACAAGCTACAGCTTTGCTGTGCGCCCTGTTTATGACGACGGCACGGTGTATCCGTACAACATTGCCGATCAGGTCGTGTTCGGCGTCAGGCTCTCGCCGCAGAGCGAGGGCTATGTGATATCAAAAATTGCTGTATATGACAGCAGCACGGGCAGCTATGTAATAGCACTGGATCCGGAGGATACCTCAGAGCTTGCGGCGGACGAGCGCTATTGGTACGATGTCGGCCTTGAGACCTCAACGGGAGATTTCTATCTGCTGATCGACAGCTCGTATTTTAATGTCCAAAAAGCGATCACAAAGGCGGGTATGCAGACATGAGACTAAGCTGTAACATCATTGATTATCCAAGACCGACCTGCGTGATATATGATCCGGCTTCTTCCGGCGCACCGATCATTCGCAGCGCCGAACTGACAACAGTTATCAAGGAGGCTGTCGCATACCTTCAGGGAACGTCTTTCAGGAACAACATCGTGTTTGAGAGCAGCGCACCTAAGCTGCGGAATTACATAATCTACGGCAACACAACGGGCAACCTGACAGAGGAAGGGTATGTCATTCCTGTGACAGTACAAAAAGTCAATCACTTTGACGCCTCAAATGCCGATATCGTAGAGCTGTATCCTGACACGGACGACATCGTAAAGGTTTCAGGAACCACGAATTACACCAAGCAGCGCAGTTTTGTAGCAGAGGTGCAGCCGAACACATGGTATACAGTATATGTCAATTCTGATGAAAGCAATCTGACCGCCCGCGTGGCAGGTTACAGCACCTATCCGGCGGCAGGTGACACCGCCCTGTGGACAGACAGGGATCTTACACGCCTTACCCCGCCGATCAACACCTTCATCACCACAGCGGATACGCATTATGTTATGGTTTACTTTTCGTATCGCCGTGACGATGTTACGGATATACTCCCGACCATACGGCTCATCAAGGGCTCGGCGGACTTTAACAACACGGTCAATTTTGTTCTCGACACGCCGCTTATGGTGGGGCAGGAGATCAGATACGAGGAATGCGGGATAGATATTCCGACCCCGACCTACGGCGACTGTACGATCACCTTTGGGTCTGAGTTTCTGCCGCATGATGTATGGATACAGTATGACAGCGGGGAGGTGCCTCAAATTGTTTAAAAGAGAGATCTACAGGACTATCACGACCGAAGATGTGTTTGTCGAGGGCTTTATTGACGACATCAGGGCAAAGAGCGAGGGGCGAATTGTTTGTACAGCTAAAGATCTTACGCAGGCAACACCGGCGTTCGTACTGACCGTTGACGGAGGCTACAGCTTGACATTTACGAGGGTACACAGCACCGAACTTGCCGCCAACGGCTGGTATGTCGGCGTGTCCCGGGGCACAACAGAAAGGCCGTTTCTCTGCACGGGTTTCCAGGAATATTGGTTCAGGGAAATAAAGCGCACCATAAGATACAGCATCATCAGCAGCGGCAGAGCGATGCTGCTTGAGTTTGGGGGTTATACGGATTTTCAGATGGCGACATCGCCTGTTATCTCGATCCTTTCAACAAAGGATAACGGTTTATCAGGTGTCGCAATGGTACTGGCTAACTATAGTGCGATCCCGACCAACTTTGCCCTGAGTTATACTGACGGCACGGAGCTATATGTACATGACCGCACCGATATGCAGTATGATACAGACGAACCGAGAAAGCTTCAGATTGCCGCAAACAAACAGCTATATGACGCCGCAAGATATAGAACAGGTTCTTTTGTTATGGCTGTTCCCGGCCTAAAGGACTGTATGCAGGTGCCCGCAAGGCTGCATTTCATAGCCGGTGGCAGGGAGTATTACTCCCTCGACGATTACACCGTGGACTTTGGCGGGTCTGACCCGTCCCGGGCAAGCACGGTCATGGAGGTATGATAAAATGGACATTAAACAAAAAACATTGAAGGGCGCCCTATCAGCCTTCCTTGCCGTGGCGGTCAACTATGTCGGTATAATCGCCGTGCCTATAATCATGCTCTGTGTTGTAATGCTGCTTGACTATATCACAGGCATGGTCGCCGCATGGAGAAGTAGGGAGCTGTCAAGCAAAAAAGGCTCGTTCGGCATCATAAAAAAGCTGTGCTATCTGATTGCCGTGTGTGTCGGCATTATTGTAGACTGGGTGATCTACAGCGGACTTGATTCAATGGGCGTATCTCTCGGGATCAGGGTGCTTTTCGGGGTTATTATCGCAATATGGCTCATCATCAACGAACTGCTGAGCATTGTAGAGAACCTCAGGAAAATAGGTGTCCCGCTGCCTGCCTTTTTAGAGAAAATCGTCAGGAGGCTGAAAAATACAACGGAAGTAATTGTCACTAAGGAGGACAAAAAAGATGAGTAAGAAGATCTATCTGAGCCCGTCAAATCAAGACGGGAACCTTTATGCGTATGGAAATACCAACGAAATGGAGCAGTGCAACCGCATTGCCGACTGTGCGAAGACAGCCCTTGAGCGCTGCGGCTTTACCGTGAAAAAGGCGCCGAAAGGGCAGGCAATGAAAACAAGCATTGCCGAAAGTAACGCCTGGGGCGCTGACCTGCATATACCTATCCACACGAATGCCTGCACCAACGACGGCACAGGTACGGCAGGGGGTACTCTTGTAATAGTTTACTCTAACACACCTGCAAACACCGCTATTGCACGACCCGTTTACAACGCGGTACAGGCTGTCACCCCGGGAGAAACGGACTACGGCGTACAGCCCCGTCCCGACCTCGCCGAGCTAAACAGCACCAATGCAATAGCCGTTTATATTGAAGTGGATTTTCACGACAATCCGCCTATCGCAAAGTGGCTGATCGAAAATCCTGTCACCGTAGGAGAGGCTATCGCAAAGGGCGTATGCAAGGCTTACGGCGTGGAGTACAAGTCGCCCTCAGAGCCGCCTCCGAAGTCTGACGTCTTCTACCGCGTTCAGGTGGGAGCTTTTTCGGTACGCTCCAATGCCGAGGCGTATCTCAAAAAGGTACAGGATGCGGGCTTTAAGGATGCCTTTATCGTTGAGGTGAAAAAATAATATCAAACATTGCCGCTGCCGTTTGGTGGCGGCTTTTTTTGTTAATA
This sequence comes from uncultured Ruminococcus sp., assembly GCA_902762335.1. GTDB lineage: Bacteria > Bacillota > Clostridia > Oscillospirales > Acutalibacteraceae > UBA1213. The sequence continues at coordinate 6,689 of CACWNZ010000059.1, forward strand.
TCAAACCAAAAAACAGCAAAAACATTTGTAAATAAATAAAATAGAATTATGAGATCATCGGCGCAGTGCCATACGGCGCAAAGCTGCACATAACGAGAAGAACATCGGGCGGCGGTCATGAATGGGGTCTGACCTCATAGGCGGTATAACGGGCTGGGTCGCCCTGACCTATACCAAAACCGCAGATGATAAGACCGTTGACGAGCTTGCTCTTGAGGTGATAAGGGGCTCATGGGGCAGCGGAGACGAACGCGTTCGCCTGCTCACTGAAAGCGGCTATGACTATGCTGCCGTACAGAAGAGAGTAAATGAGCTTATGGGATAAATTCCATATGAAATTCCATACGGATGTATTAAAATTCACTTGTTATAAGGGGGAAAACACGATGTGACAAGGGTTCGAATCCCTCACTCTCCGCTGAAAACGCTCTGTCAGTAGACAGAGCAATTTTTTATATATGCTGTACAACAAGGCAGGATTCGGACCCGAGAGGGTCTGAGCGTAAAAAACGCTCCGGTGGAGCGTTTTTTAGCGAAGAGCGCCGAATGCGAGAGCATGAGGCAGCAAAGGCGAAGCCTTTGGTCGAATCCCTCACTCTCCGCTGAAAACGCTCTGTCAGTAGACAGAGCAATTTTTTATTTACGCTGTACAATAGGGTGGGATTCGGACCCGAGAGGTTCC
>CACWNZ010000060.1 GCA_902762335.1 uncultured Ruminococcus sp.
CCTCCTCCATATATTCAAGGAAGGTCACGAAGTGCGCATCTATGTTATGCTCAAGTATCACCGCATCAAGTCCGTTGTCCTTGAAGAGCTTGATATACTGTCCCTGAACGTCAGTGCTTGATACGTAATATACCTTGTCGTTCTGCTTCGGCAGCTCGGAGAAGGTCTTGTATTCGCCGTTTATGCTCTTGAACAGAAGAATATCCTTAACCTTTTCATAGAACTTTTCGTCCTTTATGCAGCCGAACTTGATGAAGGGGGAGATGTCGTCCCAATAGCTCTCGTAAGACTTGCGCTCGTTCTTGAATACCGAGGTGAGCTTGTCTGCGACCTTTTTCGTGATGTGTCTGGAGATCTTTGCGACCTCGCCGTCATTCTGAAGGAAGGAGCGGGATACGTTAAGGGGAAGATCGGGACAGTCGATAACGCCCTTGAGCAGCATAAGGAACTCGGGTACGACCTCCTTGATGTTGTCTGCAATGTATACCTGATTTGCAAAGAGCTTTATCTCGCCGGGCATTACCTGAAGCTTGTCCGTCTGCTTGGGGAAGTAGAGTATGCCCTTAAGCCTGAAGGGGTAGTCTACGTTCAGGTGTATCCAGAACAGAGGCAGATTCATGTCCGTGAAGGTCTCGCGGTAGAAGTCCTCGTACTCCTCGGTAGTGCAGTCCTTCGGCGCCTTCAGCCACAGGGGAGATACGTTGTTGATCGGCTTTTCCTCGGGCTTTGTCCCGTCCTTTTTCTCCTCTGTATTTTCGTCCTCCTTCTTTTCCTCTACAGAGGTAAAGAAGATCTCATAGGGCATGAAATGACAGTATTTGCCGAGTATCTCTCTGAGCTTGAAGTCCATGAGGAACTCTTTTCCGTCGTCGGATATGTGCATGATAATGCTCGTTCCTCTTTCCGTTCTCGTGCCTTCGGAGATCTCGTAGGTATGACTGCCGTTGCTCTCCCAATGAACGGGCTTTGCATCCTTCTGATATGAAAGCGTTTCTATCTCGACGTTCTCCGATACCATATAAGCCGAATAGAAGCCGAGACCGAAATGTCCGATAATGCCCGCATCGGCATCGGTCTGATCCTTGTACTTCTCAAGGAACTCCTGCGCGCCCGAAAAGGCTATCTGAGCTATGTATTTCTCTACCTCGTCCTCGGTCATTCCTATACCGTTGTCGCTGACCGTGATAGTCTTTGCGTTTTTGTCAAGAACGATGTCGATACGGGGCTTTACGCCGTCGTCCTCAGCCTCGCCTATAAGGCAAAGGCTCTGATACTTCTTTACCGCATCGCATGAATTCGCAACGATCTCTCTGATAAAGATATCCTTGTCCGAATACAGCCACTTTTTGATTATCGGAAACAGATTTTCCGAATCGACCTTGATCTGACCTTCTCTTTTCATTTTTTATTACCTCCGCAAATAATGATTTCACGGAGCCGGGACACTGCGCCCCGGCTCCTGTATTATAAAGTGTTTACCCGGGATCAGACTGTGACATATTTCTTTCGAGCCACTGCTGATATGTCATAAGCACCTTTCTCGGCTTTGCGCCCTCATGGGGACCTACTATGCCCATCTGCTCCATCTGATCGATCAGCCTGCCCGCCCTTGCATAGCCGAGCCTCAGCCTTCTCTGAAGCAGAGAGGTAGATGCCTGTCCTGCCTCGACGACGCACTGTATCGCCTGCTCCATCATCGGGTCAGACTCACCGTCGCCGCCGTCATTCTGCTTGCCGCCGTTTTCGGAAGCGGCGTTTCTTTCTATCTCGTCGATAACGTCCTTATCGTATTCGACCGTCTTGTTCTTTTTGATAAAATCTATAATACGTTCTATCTCGTCATCGTCGACAAAGCAGCCCTGAACTCGCATGGGCTTTGTGGTGCCGATAGGGGAGTACAGCATATCACCCCGCCCGAGAAGCTTCTCTGCGCCTGCTGTGTCGAGGATAGTTCTTGAATCTATCTGTGACTTTACCGCAAATGCGATACGGCTCGGAACGTTTGCCTTTATAAGTCCCGTGATGACGTCAACAGAGGGTCGCTGTGTTGCGATAACGAGATGCATACCCGCCGCACGCGCCATCTGGGCAAGACGGCAGATAGATTCCTCTACTTCGTTGGGAGCCGCCATCATAAGATCGGCAAGCTCGTCAATTACTATTACGATATTGCACATTTTCTCAAGCTTCTGCTTTTTGGGGCTTTCGCCGCTGCTCTGAAGCTCCGCCTGAGCCTGCGCGAGCATTTCGTCCTCCTCAAAGGTCCTTTCGCTGTCGTCGATCTCGCTGTCGGCAGCTTCGGCGTTCTGCTTGTCGACGAGTCTGTTGTAGCCGTGCATATCTCGTACGTTGTACGCTGCAAAGGTCTTGTATCTCTCGAGCATTTCGTTTACCGCCCAATTAAGAGCGCCCGCTGCCTTGCGGGGATCTGTAACGACAGGTACGAGAAGATGCGGTATCCCGTTGTATACGCCGAGCTCAACGACCTTCGGGTCTATAAGTATAAGCTTGACCTCATCGGGCGACGACTTATATAAAAGACTTACGAGCATTGAGTTTATGCACACCGATTTACCCGAGCCCGTAGAGCCTGCTATCAGCAGATGCGGCATTTTAGCAAGGTCTGCAAGCATTATCTTTCCCGCTATATCCTTGCCGAGAGCCACTGTCAGCTTGCTCTTGGCGCTCTGGAACTCGCTCGATTCAACAAGCCCTCTCATCTTTACAATAGTTACGTTTTTATTCGGGACTTCAATCCCTACGGCGTTTTTCCCGGGGATAGGCGCTTCTATTCTCACGCCCGTGGCGGCAAGATTCATTGCTATATCGTCCGAAAGATTGGTTATTTTGCTTATCTTGACACCCGACGCGGGCTGAAGCTCATATCTCGTAACCGAAGGACCTCTGCATATATTTATTATAGACGTAGAAACGCCGAAGCTCTTTAGCGTTTCAACAAGCTTTGATGCGCTCTGGTTGAGCTCGTAGGATATGTTTCTTTCGGTCTCCGGGGGCTGCGGCTCAAGCAGTGTGGACGGCGGCTTGAGAAAGCCCTCCGCCGACGATGAGGTTATTCTTCCGAAATCATGCAGCTCTGACTGATCCGCCGCTGGCTTGTCGGTCTTTTGCGCGGGGGCGGTCTTAGGCTGAGCAGATGCGTGAGGAACAGGCTGCGCCGGGGGATTCTTCGGAGCGGGCTGTGAGAATACGGTGCTGATAGCGTCGTCATATCTTGTCTGCATCGGCGCATTGCTGCGGTTGTCGTTCTTTACGAGCTCGCCGATGTCAATAGTCGTATCCGAATATATGTCCTCAAATTCGTCCTCTGCGGTCTGCGCGGCGGGAGCGGGTCTTTTAGCCCTTTTAGGAGTCTCGTCGTTCCTCGGCGGAGGAGATACTGCGGGAGAGATGGGCTGTGCTTTTGTCGCGGAAGGATTATCGGGCTCGTAGATAGGTGTTTTGTTTATCCTTCTGAACTCGTTTTCCTCAGCCTTGCGCTTTACCTGCTGAAGCCGTTTTTCAACGCCTCTGTTCACGCGCTCCTCATGCGCTCTTCTTCGGGATTCGTCCTTTATCCTGTTTTCCTCATCGCGCACGCGTTCTCTGATCTCTCTGTGCTCGCTTATTTTTTCACTGACGGGCTGCTTTATTTTGTCGAACATATTTATGAACAACGCCTCAAACGACATATAAAGGAAGAACGCAAGCACGAGCATAGCTACAAGCCCGCCTGCGACCGACCCGAGAAGCTTGGACAGCGGGATACCTAAAAGCGCGCCCGTTATTCCGGTGCCGTAATGCTTTACGCCCGCAATAAACGCGTTGTATAGCTCATCAAAATAATTGCCGAGCTCCATTCCCGATGAGGTAAAGCAGTAGACTACCGTAGAAAGCATAACTACAGTTCCCGAAAAAAAGAATACCTTTAACGGGAAACGATAGGTCGATCTTGTCCTGAACATCTGTACCGAGCAGTAAAGAAGTATTATCGGCACCATAAATCCGAATATACCGAAGCTGCCCCTGTAGATCGAGTGGATACCCCACCATATCGTTTCGCCCGGCAAAAAGAACACGAGGGTAAAAAATACCGAAAGACAGAGCAGTACGATGCCCGTTATCCTTCTTTTTCTTATCCTGTCCATTTCCGCCTGCTTTTTTGCGGCTTCTCTTGCAGAGGCGGTCTTTTTTCTGCGCTGTCCCGACGGGGGAGAAGCGGTACTCTTTTTTGCGCCCGACGGTCTTTTTTTTGTCGTCGTGCCTGTGGTTTTTCGTTCTGCCATTTTTTTACCTCCGTATAAACGGTGGGACAGGTCCCGCGCTGACCGTGCGCAGACTTGTCCGATGATCTTATCTTATTACGTTCAGAAGGTCAGCGGCTGCTGAGTGAAGATATTTACTCCCGAGGAAAGCTCTATTATGCTGATGAGCAGCACTCCGAGTCCGACTGCGGCGGTGTAAAGAATGAATATATACATTCTGCTCGTTTTGAGCAGCCATTTGAAAAGCTTTATCGCTAAAAATCCGACGACTGCCGAAATGACCATTCCTATAAGCACGTAGAAGAAATTGACGTCCTTTACGCCCTCTTCAGAGAACAGAACGTCCTTCAGCTCAAGCAGCGCTGCCGCAAGGATAGCGGGCGTGCCGAGAAGAAAAGAATAGTCAAGAGCCGTAGTCTTGTTGATACCTCTGAATTGGCTTGCCGCAAGGGTAGAGCCCGAGCGTGAAAGTCCCGGGAATACGGCGGCAGCGCATTGGGTAAAGCCGACGATAACGGCATCTGCGGGGCTGTATCTTTTTCTGAGCCTTCTCATTTTTTTGCCTTTTACAAGAACTACGGGCGGTTTTTTTCTGCCGCCGAAGAACAAAAGCATACTCGTGGCAAGCAGCGCAAGACCGACGATAAAGAAATACCCGTCCAGCGAGAACTTATCCGCAAGGTCCTTTATCTTCATTCCCGTACCCGGTATAGGCAGAAACAGCGCAAAGAGGGGGAGAAGACCCACTATTATCATAAGGGCAAGATTTTCCTCTCCGGTAAGCTCCTTGTATCTGAACTCTCGTTTTATCAGCTTTTTTATCACGCTGACAAGGGACGAGAACAGTCTGATTATAAGCTTGAAATAAACCGCGCAAACGGCGGCAAGAGTGCCGATATGCAGCATTACGCCGAAAAAGAGATTATTCTCGGTAATACCCGATATATGCTGATATATAGCGAGATGTCCGCTGCTCGAAACGGGCAGGAACTCTGTAAGTCCCTGAATTATTCCCTGAAAAACAGCATCAAAAAAATTCATATATGTACCCCCGTATCGTAAGCGGCAGAGAATATCTGCCGTATGTTATTTCCTTTTATTCCGGGTCTGACGGCTCCTGCTTATCATTTTATACAGAGCCTTCACAGCATCGTTAAGACTGCCTATGCTGTTTATCAGTCCCTCTCTGACGGCAGCCTCGCCGTCAAGAATAGTGCCTATATCCATTACAAGCTCGCCCGTGTTAAGCGCGAGCCGTTCGTATCTTTCTGAGGATATTTTTGAATGCGCCGTTACAAAGTCCGTTATCCTGCGCTGCATTCTTTTGAAATATTCAAACGCCTGCGGCACCCCGAGCATCAGACCGTTCATTCTGACGGGGTGTATGGTCATGGTCGCAGAGCGCGCTATAAAAGATCTTTTGGCGGCGACCGCGATAGGGACGCCTATAGAGTGTCCGCCGCCGAGCACAAGTGAGACTACGGGCTTTGTCATGCCCGCCATAAGCTCCGCTATGGCAAGACCTGCCTCCACGTCTCCGCCCACGGTATTCAGAATAACTAAAAGTCCGTCTATCTCGGTGCTTTGCTCCGCCGCGATAAGCTGAGGAATGATATGCTCGTATTTGGTGGTCTTGTTGCGGGGAGAGAGGATATAATGTCCCTCTATCTGACCGATGATAGTCATGCATTGTATAACGAATTCGCCGTTATCCGATATGATAGAGCCCGTTTCTATTACCCCTTCGGTCTGACCTGCGGCAGACCGTTCACTGCGCTGTTCGTCGTCATCTTCGGTTGCGGGCGGGAGCTCCTCGTATAATGCTTTGTTATGATACATAACCATGCCTCCGTGACAAATGATATGATATTATCATTTGCCCGAAGGGCTGAAATATACGCCGTAATATATTATATTTCATTTCTGTCGGATTATTACAGCCCGAGCCTTTTATGAATGATATTGCAGACTCTTGCAGCGGGTACTGTCAGAAGTCCCCACAAAAGACTGTAAAACGCGCAGATCTGTCCGCAGAAGTTGAAGCGGCGGTCAGAGTAGTTCCACACACCGAGCCGCATACAGTGATTGAACACGAAGCCCGAGACGAACTCAAACCACGTTATCACCGCGCTGCCGATACAGCATTTTATCGTCATCGGACACGAAACGACCTTTATGAGTATCCTGTAAAGCGCTGCAAAGCAGGTCCCGCCTGTCAGTATCATGGACCAATGCGTGTAGCCGCGCCATATTATCTCTATAGCGCCGTAAACTGAGCCGCCTATTGCGAACAATATGCCGAAGCAGTGTAGTCTTTTCTTCATACAAACTCACCCGTAGGTTAGTGTTTGCAGAAGCAGGGGAAATTATAATTCCTTTTTCCTGTATTTGATGACCCCGATTATCATTATAAGTATCACAAGGGTACAGGCAACGCCGAAAATGATATAGACGACAGTATCGCTGTAGGGCGCGCTCCTTGCTTCCTTTATACTCTCCTGCTTGTTTTTTTCGGCAAGCACCGTGTCGATGAGAGAGGAACTGAGCTCGGCGATCTTTTGGTGTCCCTTTTTGTTGGGGTGAATGTCAAGCGAACTGATGTTGGTAAGCTCAAGCGCTTTTCCCTCGAACTCACCGAGCAGATCGAGGGCATTAGCCGAGTAGCCGTATTCACTGCTTTCGCACAGGGCGGTCAGCTTATCCCGATAGCTGAAAAGAAGCTCTTGTATAGTATCGATCAGGGGAGTGTTCTTTATTATTTCAACGCCCTGTCGGGCGGTTGTGTCAACGCCGGTAATGAGAGCACGCCTTGCGCCGAAATCGCGTATTGACCTTGTAAGCTGCCTTGTGTCAATGCCGTAAATGCCGGGAATATCATTCTCCTCAAGCAATTCCGACAGCGTTTTTGTGTAGCGGAAATTTGACGGCATATCATTGTAATCCCTTACAATCAGGCCGCCTATAGTCATATTTTTGCTTTCAAAATCCTCATCCGTTATGCCGTAGTT
>CACWNZ010000061.1 GCA_902762335.1 uncultured Ruminococcus sp.
AGACGGTTGTTGCCTGCCGTTGCAAGTACCTCCTGAACGCCGTCGCCCATCTCGATTATGGATACGTCGAAGGTGCCGCCGCCGAGGTCGTATACCATGACCTTCTGGTCATTCTCCTTGTCAACGCCGTATGAAAGAGCAGCAGCCGTAGGCTCGTTGATGATACGCTTTACGTCAAGACCCGCAATGCGACCTGCATCCTTTGTTGCCTGACGCTGAGAGTCCGTGAAGTATGCGGGAACAGTGATAACGGCCTGAGTAACCGGCTCGCCGAGATAAGCCTCGGCATCCTTCTTGAGCTTTGTAAGGATCATAGCGGAGATCTCCTGAGGAGTGTACTCCTTAGAATTGATCTTTACCTTATAGGAAGTACCCATCTGTCTCTTGATAGATGCGATGGTGTGGTCGGGGTTGGAAACCGCCTGTCTCTTTGCTACCTGACCGACGAGTCTCTCGCCGTTCTTTGCGAAGGCTACTACAGAGGGAGTAGTTCTTGAGCCCTCTGCATTTGCGATAACTACAGGCTCGCCGCCTTCGATAACCGCTACGCATGAATTTGTTGTACCAAGGTCAATACCGATCGTCTTTGCCATAATTGATTACCTCCAAATATATTATAAATTATGAATTGCCGTTAGATATCTGCACCATTGCATGGCGGATAACCTTTTCGTTGAGCATAAAGCCCTTCTGGAACACCGCTGTGATATGATCCTCCTCTATCTCGGGGTCGTCCACCCTTGCGATAGCGTTGTGATAATCGGGATCGAATTTATCGCCGCGTTCGCCGAACGCCTTTACGTGAAGCTTCTCAAGAGAATTCTCGATCTTCTTCTGTATAAGCTCAAGTCCCTTTCTGAACTCGTCCGGCATATTCTGTCCTGCGTCAAGAGCAAGGGCAAAATTATCGACTACGGGCAGGAACGCCTCCACCGCAACGCCGATAGCGTTGTCATAGGTCGCAAGCTTTTCCTTTTCCGTGCGCTTGCGGAAATTATCATATTCCGCAGCCATTCTCAGAAACTGATCCTTCTGCGCCTCGAACTCCTGCTTGAGGGCTTCGAATTCCTCGGCAGACACCGCTGCGGGAGCCTCCGCCGCCGTTTTTATCTCCTCTTCGCTTACCGTCTCTCTCTCCTCCTTTTTTATCTCATCGGCAGGGTTGGGTCTGCCGGTGTGCGATCTCTTTTTTCCCATGATCATTTCTCCTTTCCTGCATTGCATTATATATCAAGCAGCTCTGCAAGCGACTCGCCTACTATATCGGCAACGCCGCCGAGCACGGATATTATTCTGGGATAGTTCATTCTGAGCGGACCTATAAGCGCAAGCTTGCCCGAGCACTGCGGCGCCGCCGTATAATCGGCAGTCACTATGCTGAGACAGCTCAGCGCGGGATCTCTCATCTCGCTGCCTATAAGCACTCCCGATCTCGCCTCTGCCGCCGATATGAGCTTAAGCAGCTCTGCGGGTCTTTCAAACAGCTCCATCGCCCGTTTCCCGTTTGAAGAAGCAAGCTCGGACATCGAAAACAGATTTGATTTTCCCCTTACGGCTATGCCGTCTGCGGAAGCCTCCTTTGCGGCTTCGCTTACCGCAAGAAGGACGTTAGGCATTATCATGGACATTTCTCCGAAGGAGAGCGCCGTAGTCTGTATGAACGCGGGCGTTACCGACGTAACGGGCATACCCGCGAGCCTGTCGTTCACCGCCTTGTCGAACATCTCAAGCAGCGAGGGCGTTATCATATAATCGCACCTGAAAAGTCTGGGCTTGACAGAGCCGAGCGAGGTTATCACTACCGCCATTGCAGTGTAGTTTCCCGTGCGGACGAACTTAACGTGGCGTATATGGGAGTTTTCTCCCGGCGGGGAAGCCGCCACAGCCGCGCAGCCCGTTATGCGCGAGAGAATATCGGCCGCAGTTTCAAGCAGTCTCTCGGGTGTATCGGAGTTTATATCGAGGTTATCCTTTATGAGCTTCTGTTCCTTTTTATCAAGGGACACGGGCTTCATCAGGTCGTCTATATATACTCTGTAGCCGAGCTCGGTAGGGACTCTGCCCGACGAGGTGTGGGGCTGCTCAAGCAGACCGAGGCTTGAAAGCTCTGCCATGTCGTTTCTCACGGTCGCCGATGAAACGCTGAAGTCAAGCACGTCGCATATCGCCTTTGAGCCTATCGGATCTCCCGATCTGATATAAGCCTCAACCACCGCTTCAAGTATTTTCATCTTTCTTTGAGTAGGTTCCATATCAGCCACCTCTCCGTTAGCACTCTAAGGTGCCGAGTGCTAATCTATTTATAATTTACCATTATCTTATCCGATTGTCAAGACCTTTATGTAAAAAAATCCGTCTTCACCTCACAGCATTCATTATCACTGCACCTCTCCAAGTGCTAAAATGACCGCGGCAGCTTTTTTTGCGCCGAATGCGTGTAATAGTCCGACTTTTTTTCTTCGTCGGTAGAAAATACACCATGCAGTCCGTCACCCTGTATGATATAATGTATGCATAATAATTTTCCGCAGACGTACAGCCTGCGCAGAATACGAACGGAGAGCATATCATGAAAAGATCAAACGCATACAGATCAGCGGCATTATTGGCAGCCTTCGCGGTCATGACAGCCTTTTCGGGCTGCGCTAAATCAGACGGCGCTCAGACGAACACGGCATCGGCGGAGAGCAGCGCGGAAAGCACCGTAAGCAAAGCCGAGAGCAGCACGGAAAGCGCCGTAAGCAAGGACGAAAGCAAAACCTCGTCATCTGATGAGACGGGTCTTGTCGGAAAGTGGGTATCCGAGGAGTATAACGGCGGCTTCGTTTACACCTTCAACGATGACGGCACAGGCAATTACGATATGATGGGCTCGGTAATGGACCTGACCTATACTATCGACAGCGACACGAAAATGACCATAACCTTCCTTGCAGAGGGCTACGATCCCATGTCTGTGAACTATTCCCTTGAAGGAGACAAATTCACGATCAGCGACACGACAGGCACCAAGAACGTCTTTATCAGACAATAACGCCGACCCACCCCCTTATATATAGAAGAGCAGGCGCCGTTCCGTCATCGGGACAGCGCCTGCTCTTCATTTTTTTAATTTTTCATGAACGACCCACGGGGACAGGAATATGCCCGATAAGCTTAGCTATCACCTCAGGCAGCTCCGCAACGCTGCGCGCAGCAGCTCTCGGCTTAGATATTCTGCCGCCGTATGCCGCAAGCACGAAGCCCGCGCCCGCGCACTCGGCAGCTATCCTTTCCCGCTCGGTACACCCTATATAATACGCCTGCTTTATCCTGCTGCGGCGCATTATGAGCCTTATCTTTTTCTGACGGTCCGATCCCTCGGTATCTACCGTTTCTATACACCCGAAAAGCTGCTCCGCGCCGTCAACAGAGAAAACCTCCCTGAGCTCATCTTCGGCAAGACTGCTGAGTATATACAGCCTGCCAAGCTCGGAGAGCCGCTTCAATGCATCACCGGCTCCCTCAAGAACGGATCCGCCGCTCAATAATACGCCGTCCGGCTCTATTATTATCCCCGTCTGTACCCGCTCCCTTTCAGACCCGCGCAGACCCGTGAAAAAGTCGGACAGCAAACCGGAGCATTCGCCCTCAAGTACGCCCGCGCTCAGCTCAGGCACGTAAGGGTAGGGCAGAGAAAAAAGCGCCGTCACGCTCCTGCACGAGCCCGACAGCTTATCGTCCGCGCCGTAGCATACCCGCTTCAGCCTTGAGCCTATCGCCGCGCCCGCACACATGGGACAGGGCTCAAGTGTGACGTAAAGCTCACACTGCTCAAGCCGCCATCCGCCGAGGGTACGGCACGCCTCGTCTATAGCCTCAAGCTCCGCATGACAGAGAGCGCTTTTGCAGCTCTCCCTCTTGTTGAAGCCCCGACCGACGATCCTGCCGTCACACACTACCACGGCGCCCACAGGCACCTCACCGAGCCGAGCCGCCTCACGGGCAAGTGCAAGGGCTTCGTTCATATATTTCTCGTCCTTTGTCAGAGCCTTCACCGCCTTTGCTTGTGTCAGACAAATTTTTCAATGACCGCCAGAGCTACGAAAATTATCAGCGCAGGCGTAGTCACGACCGCCTTGAGCTTTTCCCGCGCGGTCAGACTGCGGCGCGGTCTTCTGAAACTGAGTATATTCAACCCGCCGTAAATAAGCAGTCCCGCCGAGCCGAAAAACACCGCCATCAATATTGCGTGAGATATCAACGAATAACAAGCGTAAGCGGTCGTTCCGCAGCACAGCCCTATAAACGTGCCGACCGTTGAAAATGCATTGTTGAGAAAATGTATTATTACGGGAAGCATGAATCTGCCCGAAACGTGCCGTATATATGCCAGCAGATATCCGCAGAGAAAAGCAAATATCATCTGCGAAGGCGAAAAATGCATAAAGCCGAACATAAACGCCGAAAAGACAGTCGCAAAATGCGCTCCGAATCGTGACAGCGTAGAGTACATATAGCCCCTGAAAAGCATCTCCTCACATACGGCGGGAAACACCGAGCTCGATATCAGAATAAGCGAAAAGCTGCCAAAGTCGGGGGTAATGTATATCGTCCCCACATCAGCCTGCGGCAGAAAGCGATCGAACAAGCTCACAAAGTCGTTGAATAAAACACAGCCGCTGAAACCGAGCATCACAAAAAGAACGGAAGGAAGGGGCGCCGCTCGCCTGCATTCGGGAGCAAAGTAGGTCTTTATCCCGTTGCCCATATAGCCGAGCGCCATAACGGGCAGCAGCATGGAAAACACCATTACCGTCATGTCACTTATATACTGCCCGGGGTAGGAGCCTTCCTCTTTGCGAAACAAAAACAGCACGATAAGACGCACGGCTATGTTTATTACCCCCGCAAGAGCGCAAAGGGATACGGCAAAGCGCAGCGCCTCCGTACGCGAGCCGGGCTTCTGCCTCCCGCCGCCGTTTTGCAGACCTTGCATTATCTTTTCGCCCCCTTAAGAACAGAGATCGCCGCCGATACCGTGTTTACGGCATATAAGAACGGCTTTTACACACCCGAGCGCGCGCCCGGGAGCAGTCTGCTGCCAGCGAGCATAGCGGCAAGCCTGCCCGTGTGGAAATTGAGGGAGCCCTGCATCCATACGGCGTAGGGCTCACGGAGAGGAGCGTCTGCCGAGAGCTCTATAGACGAGCCGAGAGTGAAGGCGCCCGCCGCCATAATGACCTTGCTGTCGTAGCCGGGCATATCCCACGGCTCGGGGGTAACGAAGGCATCTATCGGAGACGCCTTCTGGATCCCCTGACAGAAGCTTATGAGCTTTTCCTCGCTTCCGAGAAGGACAGCCTGTATTATATCGCCCCTGATCTCGTCATAGCGCGGAGTGACCTCGTATCCAAGAAGCTCGTAAAGAGCCGCGGTGAATATCGCCGTTTTGACGGCTTCACCCGTAACGTGAGGAGCGCTGAACGCGCCCATGAACAGCTCACGGTTGTTGCCGAGGGTACAGCCTATCTCCTTGCCCGTACCCGGAGTGGTCAGACGATAGCTGCACGCTTCAACAAGGTCTTTCCTGCCTGCGATATATCCGCCCGTAGGAGCAATGCCGCCGCCGGGATTCTTTATCAGCGAGCCCGCCATAAGGTCTATACCGAGAGCGCCGGGAGCGGTCTTTTCAACGAATTCCCCGTAGCAGTTGTCGAGCATCACTATACACGACGGCGCCAGACTGTGAGCAAGGGAAGCTATCTCCTTAAGCTCAGTCGCCGTAAGGGTAGGTCTGAGAGAATAGCCCCTTGAACGCTGTATATAAACCATTTTGACAGAGGGATCGATCTGCGCCTTCATTGCTTCAAGATCCACTCTTCCGTCGGGAAGAAGCTCTATCTGCCTGTAGTTTATTCCGAATTCCTTCAGCGAGCCGCTGGACGGCGCGCCTATACCGATAACGCCCTGAAGCGTATCGTAGGGTACGCCCGTGACCGATACCATAGTGTCACCCGGACGAAGAACGCCGAACAGTGCTACGGTCAGAGTGTGGGTGCCGCTTGCAAAGTTGTGTCTTACAAGAGCGTCCTCGGTATCGAGTACCTCGGCAAAGACCTGATCGAGAGCCTCTCGTCCCCTGTCGCCGTAGCCGTAGCCCGTTGAGGCAGCAAATAAGCTCTCGCTCACCCTTGCGCGCTGAAAGGCACGCAGCATTTTGTGCTGATTGTATTCGGTTATATCATCAGTTCTTTCAAGATAGGGTCTGCAAAGCTTCATCGCCTCTTCAGAGGCGGCAAGTATTTCGGGGTCTATATCAAAAAAATCGTTTTTCATAGTTCTTTCCTTTTTCTCGTTATATAAAATTCTCCTGCGTTCTCAAACCCGAGAGAACGGTAGAAGTCCTCGTTCTTATTCCTGTCACGCATTATATATATATCTCTGCCGCCAAGCTGTGAGCACAGTTCCCTTATGCAAAGCGAGCCCGCCCCTCTTCTGCGGTACTCCTTTTTAACGCAGACTGCTCCTATCACGGCGCAGCGGCTGCTTTGCGCCACGGTCATAGCCGTGGCGGCGGCGGAGCCGCCGAAAGCAGCCGCTGCGAATGAGGCACTGCCGTGCCTGAGCCTGTGCGATGCATCAAGAAGGAAATCCTCATATTCAGGCGGACGGAAGCTGTCGTCCTCGCAGCTTTTCATCAGCAGCCACAGCTCTCTGAGATCGGGCTGCGGCAAAAAGACCATATCCGCATCGGAACGGACGGAGAAAAGCCTTTCTCTGTCCGCAAGGCGCATTATTGCTCCCTGCTCATTCGGCAGACCGCTTATCAGCGGTCTGCCGGAAAGAACGCTTGAAAAGCCGCGCATTGAAAGAAACTCCTCAAGCTCCGTGATATCGCTCCGCTCCGTGAGCATGACGGTCATATCGGAATAATACTCCGAAACGGCGGATACCGCCCTGCCGTTTTCGTCCGTCTGAATATAAAAGCAGAGAAACGGATATCCCGTGCCGTAGCTCTCAAGCAGACAGGCAATGCGGCAGGCAAAAATATCGTCACGCAAAACAAACCCGTAAAGCTCAGCCCTGAGCGCATCGTCAACGTAACGGATCATAAAGCGGCTATCCTTTCGGCAGCTGCTCTTACGACGGTATATACCGCCTCCATGTCCTCGACCGAGGCAAGGCTCTCGCATGAATGTATGTATCTGCACGGAACG
>CACWNZ010000062.1 GCA_902762335.1 uncultured Ruminococcus sp.
TTCCGAGATAGTCGGCTATTTACAATTCTGTAACATTTATGCTTGCAGAAAAAAGCTGCCAGTCCAAATGGATTGGCAGCTGCGTAGACCACCGAAATTATGGTTTTTCGGTTGAAACGGTAAATCTTAATAGTTCCCAATTTCTACAGTGTACCAGAAATCTTTTAAAACCTGTTCCATATTTCCTTTGTTTGATTTTCTGCTGGTATGCCTACCCTCCTCGACAAAAGGATAGTTTGTTAAATCCTGTGCGACCTCAAGGGCGACATCATATCCGTATGAATCCATAACATGCATGATCAAGTTATTGAAAGTCGCCTCATCAACTTTTGCGCCTTCGATATTGATTTCGTGAGGATTATTCTCGCTTCCCCAACCGCCGCTGACCTTGTCCATTTCATCCATGCTCACTTCCCTGATTCCACGGGTCTTCAGGATTTCGTTCACTTTTGCTTTGATTTCAGGATTCATTTTCTTTATCTCCTTTCGAATGACTGTTCATTATTCTGTCTACACTAATGTATACGCACGACCCGGACGGGCTGGCAGTGGTTTCTGAAAAATTTTTACTTCTTTTCGGGCACATATTACCCGAAAACCGCCCTGCTGTCAACAACGGCTTAGCCCGTAAAACCCGAATTTATTGGCATACATGTCTGCTTTCATGGCTGGGAGTATCAAAGGATGTGTTTCCATTATGTGTTGAGAATAAATGGATATCCTTGCGTACTCATTCCGCTTTCCCGGTTTTCATGGTATTATTTGTTTCGGATACACTGGTTTTTCGGAGGATGCCGTTATGGGTTTAAAGCTGGTCAGGCCGGGGGCTGCATACGCGGAGCAGGTCATGCAGTACAGGGAGGAAATGCTCGCCAACAACGACAGCCTGGACGGCTGCGCGGGGCTGGAGGACGTCAGTTCGTTTTCCGAATGGGTCGATTTTGAGAACCGGCTGAAAAAGGCCTACGGCGAGGGGTACGTTCCGTCCGAGGTGTTCCTGGCTGTCCGGGAAGAGGATGACAGGGTCGTCGGCATCATCGATTACCGGCATCCCCTTACGCCGTTCCTGCTGAAATACGGCGGAAACGTCGGGTACAGCATCCGGCCGGGGGAGCGCCGGAAAGGATATGCGTGTGAAATGCTGGGGCTCCTGCTGCCGGTCTGCAGGGAATACGGCGAGGAAAAGATCCTCCTCACCTGCGACCAGGACAACGAGGCCTCGCGCCGGACGATCACGAAAAACGGCGGCGTACTGGAAAACGAGGTCGCCGCCGAGGCCTCGTTCAGCAAATGCGGCGTCGTCCAGAGATACTGGATTACCCTGTAACGAACGCTTGACATGAAAGGCACGCGAATCTATCATTATGCAGTGAAATAACAGGATGCCGCTGCCGGCGCGGCCGCGGTGTCCCGGACAGTAAGGAGTCTGATCGTATGTTATACCGTCTGTTGGTTGCCATTGTTATCGGTGCCCTGAGCGGATTTGCCGCCAACAAGCTCATGAAAGGCAAGTCTGAAGGATTCCTCAGGAACACGCTGCTCGGTATCGTCGGCGGCTTCGTCGGCGGATTCCTGGGCGACCTGATCGGCGTCGGTGACGGCTGGATCTCCGGCATTCTCCTCGCGATCGGCGGTTCCTGCCTGGTCATCTGGCTTGCCCGGAAGTTTGCCAAATAATTACCGACACAAGACATAAAAAGGAATTCGTCGCCTCAAGATACGACCGTGAATTCTATGAGATACTGCCGATAATATCGGCGCTCGGCGTAAATAAGATAGTATCCTTCGGCTGTGTGCCGCTTTCTGTGGACGATGAGCTTACGGGCTATATGATAGCCGCCATAGAGCTGCACGATAACATGACGAACAATATCATCTTCCTCGACAGAAACGATATAACCATATTCAAGTTTGCGTTAAGGCAGCTCAACGATACCCTCTATCGTCTCAAGACGAGGGACGAGATAAAGGAGATGAACAAGAAGCTGCAGCAGAGCGCCGTTACAGATCTTCTTACGGGGCTGCTCAACCGTCAGGGCTTTGCAAAGCACGTAGGCGATTACGAATACGCCGTAAAGGCGGGCAGAAAAAGCAGCACCTGCGCGGTCGTTCTGTATATGGATCTGGACAACTTCAAGTTCTGCAACGATACCTTCGGTCATGCCGTAGGCGACGTTATACTAAAGGCATTCTCGAGGCTGTTTGAGCGTGTCTGCGGCGACAAGGGCTACGTTGTGCGCTACGGCGGCGACGAGTTCCTTATGGTAATGCCCGGCTCGTCCCTTGAGGAAGGCATTGAGAGCGCCAAGCAGATATACGCCGAGCTTGAAAAGGAAAACAACTTTATAGGACAGATAGAAAAGGCAGTTCACGGCAGCGTGGATATATCCGACGAGCATAAGGTATCCTGCTCTATCGGTATAGCCGCCGTGCCGCAGTATGACCGTGATTCGGTAGATATTGCCCTGAAGCACGCCGATACGAGACTGTACGCCGTTAAGAAAAGCGAAAAATCCAACTACAGCGTATGGTATGACGAATCGGACGATGAACAAGCGTAAAATAATAACGGGTCGGCGCAGACGAAGCACCGACCCGTTATTTTTATTTTTTATACAAACGAGAACACGACAGCCAATATAACGAGCAGTATTCCCGCGCCGAGCGCCGAATACGACAGCACTCTCATAAGCCTGAGCTGCTTTTGCTGCTTTGCGGCGTACTCTGCGCCGTAGCTGCCCCTTGTCAGCCTCATACCCGAGAGCTCCTTCTTTATCTCGCCCGTCACCTCATCGATAGAGATGCCGTCCTGCTGCTGCGGGGTGAGCGAATATCCCGCGCATAGCTCTCTGATTATCCTTTTGTCGAGCATAGCGGCGATAGAATCGGGCTCATCGGGCAGCACGAGGATATACTGTCTGCCCGCCTTGATAAGATAGCCCGTGTTGTCGTCGTCATCGAGCAGCTTTTCGCATTTCATGGAAGCCGCCCTTGAGGACAGCACGAGAGACAGGATATTATCCGTACTCTGTACGCCGCCGTCAAGACCGCCCGTAATGATAACTATATCGGCCCTGCCGAGAGAGGCGCTGAGCCCTTTTACAAGCTCAGAGGGGCTTACCGCGGCATATACGGAGCCCTTTTGCAGTGAAAGCGGCGAGAGCCTTCTCTCGGTCACGCGCTCCGCCTCGGCGGTCCTTCCCGAATGATAGAATATTATATCATATACCATAGCCTTCTCCGATCAGCCGCTTTTCAGCTTGTTTATCCTTGCAACGGCGTTTTCCTTCATAACGGGTATCATCGCAGGATCCTGACATTCGTTTATCTTCTTTTTGTAGGTCTGTATGATCTCTTTGACCTTCTGCTGATTCTTTTCGCTGAATTTTCCCGACGAGGCAGCGCTCTCTATGGCGTTTATAGCCGCCGACCTTGCCGCCTTAAGCTCGGTCTGCCTTGCCTTTTCGGCGTCCTCAAGGCGCTTTCTCTCGGGCAGATAGGTCTTTATTATCGCAACGCACTGATTGCACAGGTCGTTGACTCTTGCAATGTCGGTCGCTTCGGCAACGTAGGGCATATATATGCCGATTATGGTATTTATCTCCTTTATCTGATCGGAGTTGTAGTCCTTTTCGTCATAGCTGTCCCTTATACGCTTTTCCGTCTTGTCCTTATAGGACTGAAGCAGCTTTGCAAGGTCGGTATCGTCCTTTTTGGATAACTTCTTTTTTCCGTCGTACCATTTTATCTGCTTCTTGTTATAGGCGTCCTGAAATGACGTTACCGTGGGCTTCGTTCCGCCGAATGCGTTGTACCATACGTCGGGATAAAGAGGATTCGGGTTATATTTTGCATCGCTGACCTTTACTGCGCTGCTTTCGCCCTCACGCACCTTGCGGGCTATGACCGCAAGTCTGAAGTTATCGAAATCATAAGCGCAGGTAGAAAGCGTTACAAGCTCATCGTTCTCGTTAACGTCTACGGGACAGTCTATAATAGAGCGCATACGAAGCTCGTATACGAAATTTAGAAAATCATAATCGCTGCCGAAGGAGCCTCTGAGATATCTGAATACCGGACCGTGATATTCAAGGGTATTCACCTTTATCACCGCGATGATCTTCCACTTGCTCTTCTCGTAGAGCGTATTGAAGGTCAGCACGGGGGAATTCTTATATACCCCGAGATCGCTGAAGTTCAGCAGCGCCGCAAACATAGAGCCGTTTGCCATAGAATGCCCGTGCAGCAGCATATTCTTGCCGCCCACCTCGCTGCGGTAATCCATAAAGATAGATCCCGCATATAAATAATTGCCGTAAAAATCCTTTTGCAGATAATAGGGATCCTGCTCGTATGCGGTATCCACTATATCCTTGGGCGACTGCACTACAACGTAGTCGATAGGAGTATTAGGCACGTTTACCCAGCCCACCGTGTCGCTGTTTTCGGCAAGCAGACCCGTAAAATCGCTCAGTACCTCCCTTGCGTTGTCTACTATTACCTCTTCCTTGCTCTCCTGCTTGCTAACCTTTGAGCTCTGCTTTGAGCTCTGCTTTGAGCTCTGCTGCGGCTTTTCTACCGCCTTCGGAGCCTCTGACGATTCCTCCGGGGACTCCTCCTCCGCTATGCTCGTCTCCTCACTTACCTCGGAGACGTCCTCATCGGAGGACCGGCAGGATGCGAAGCTGAACAGGCACAGCACGGCAAGTATGAGAGCCGTTATTCTGACCCTTTTTTTCATTGCTGCTTCCTCCGTTACTTAATAAGTCGGCATGAGACAGGACCGCTGCGCCCTGTCTCATGATTTTTTATTCACCGTTTTCTTCTATGCTCGTCTCCTCCGATGAGGATTCGGTCGAGGGCTCGGGCTCTGAGCTGTCCTGTGAGCTCTCGGGGGGCTCGGGCTCTGAGCTGTCCTGTGAGCTTTCGGGCGGCTCGGGCTCTGAGCTGTCCTGCGAGCTCTCGGGGGGCTCGGGCTCTGAGCTGTCCTGCGAGCTTTCGGGCGGCTCGGGCTCTGAGCTCTGCGTACTGCTCTGCTCGTCCTCTACGTTATCAAGAAGCTCCTTTGCAGCCGCGATATACCCGTCTATCTCCGCGTAGCTCTGCGCGCCGTTGATCTTTTCGGTATATACCGAGATTATGCTGCGTATTACGGACTTTGACTCGTCGGAATAGCCCGAGGGATCGATATAGCTGGAGATCATGCTTATCGAGTTCTTCTTGTACTCGGCAAATCTCTTTGCCTCCCCGTCGTCAGAGCTTTCCTGCGGCTTTGAGGATTCGGGCTTTGAGGATTCCTGCCTTGAGGACTGCTCGCTCTGCTTGCTGCTCTGCTCACCGGTCTCATCGGCGGTCTTTATCCTGCCGAGCGCCTTTATGGCATCGCTCTTGATTCTTTCGACAGAGGCTATGGTCGCAGCGCTGTCTATCCTGTCGGCGTAGTCCTCAAGGATAGAGGTGACCTGATTGTACTGCGCTATGCCGTACTCCTTGCCCTCTACGGATTCGTGCATCTCACGGATAGCCTGCTCCTTTGCCTCGCTCAGAGCGGCTGCGCTCTCTTCGCTCGCCTGTCTCTTGGATTCCTCGTCAGATGCCTTTTTGCTTGCCTCTTCCTCCTGAGATACCTGCTGCCTGGTCTTTACGTTATCAAGCTCTGCAGCCGCCTGCTTATAGAAGCTGTTTACCTGTGAGGCGTCGGCAGCCTCGTTTATGCTCTGCATATACTTTCTTATTATGGACCGGACTTCCCTCTGCTGCTCGGCGGCATAATTCTCCTCGGGATAGTTCTCGCTGAGCATGGTCCTTGCTCTTTCCTTGGCCTCAACAAGCTCCTTTACGAGATCCTCGTCGTCCTGCTCGCTCCACTTGGTGGTGCCGTCGTACCATTTTATCTCGCCCTTGTTATAGGCATCCTGGAACGAGGTGACCGTAGGCTTGGTGCCGCCCCAATAGTCGTAGCATATATCGGGATAGAGGGGGTTGTCGGCAAGCTTTGCCTTTGAGGTATCCACCTTTGCATCCTCGCCGTCCCTCACCTTGCGGGCAACTACCACAAAGCGGAAGTCGTCAAAATCGTAGGTGCAGGTTGAAAGCGTTACTATGGTATCGTTCTCGTTGACATCAACGGGACAGTCTATTATAGAGCGCATACGCAGCTCGTATACGTAGTTGAGGAAATCATACGGACTGCTGAAGCTGCCCCTGAGATAGTTGAACACGGGTCCCTGAGATGCGAGAGTGTTGGTCTTGAATACGGAGATGATCTTCCACTTGCTCTTTTCGTAAAGCGTATTATAAGTGAACACCGCGCTCTTTTTATAGCTCTCAAGATCAGAGAAGTTCGTGATATTCGCGAACATTCTGCCGTCCTGCATATGATGACCGTGAAGTATCATGTTCTTGGAATCAAGCTTGCTCCTGTAGTCAAGGAATACCGTACCGTACTTGGAGCCGTTGCCGTAGAAATCACGGTAGAGGTACTTGGGATCCTCGCCCTTAGCTATGTTCTCGGCATCCTCGGGCGCCTGAACTACGACGTAGTCTATTACCGTATTGGGAACGGTTATCCAGCCCACTGTGTCGGGGTTTGCCTCAAGCAGCTTTGAGAAATCCGAAAGTACGCCGTCGGAGCCGTCGGTCTTTTTCTTGGTCTCCGAGGTCTCGCCGTCGGGAGAGGATACGAGAAGATCCCTGATAGACGAGGTGGTATGGTCGTTTACGGCGGGCTCTACGATGAGTATGTTTATAAGCATATAGGACGATACTATGAACGTGCATATAGCTATGAGGAGTATCACCTTGCGTATCACGTCAAAGGGGCGGTCGCCCTTGCAGGGGATAAACCTCTTCCAGAAGGAATGCTTCCTTTTGGGCGCTACCACCTTGCAGGCGGCAGTATAAATAAGCTGACTGAAGCTCGTCTGAAGCTCGTCGTGCTTGGGCAGAAGCACTATGAGCTTGTTGTTGTACTCCGCAGAATAGGCGTAAAAGCTCTTCTGCTCGACCACTACGTTGCCCGCGCTTATGTCTATAAGCTCGTCGCCGTCTCCGCCGCTCTTGTTTTTCTTCTTTTTCTTTTTGCCCTGCTTAGCGGTGCCGGCGCTGTGGGCGCCCTCGTCGCTCAGCGGGTCCCTCCACGGAGACTCTATCCTCTTGACCTTGCTTATTATGCCTGCGTTCTCAAAAAATTC
>CACWNZ010000063.1 GCA_902762335.1 uncultured Ruminococcus sp.
TGACCTGTCAGGGGAGTTCCGTTATCTGGTGGAAGAATTGGGCGGCAACATGGAAGCTAAAGACAGACAGATACTTGAAAAATCAACCGTCATATTTCTGCTGTTCTTGACTATTGCCGGGATTGTACATCGCTTAAAGAGTTTTCTGCTTCCGACAGCGCAGATATTCCCATAAAGCTTCTTCATAAACTTTTTGAGCAGAGTGCAAAGGAAAACCCGGACAAGACCGCCCTTGTCGCAAATGACAAAACGCTTACATATAAAGAGCTTAACGACAGTGCAAACATTGTCGCTCACAACCTTATTAACAAGGGAATAAAGACCGGCGACAGCATTGTGCTTCTCCTGCCGCGAGAGAGCTGCTTCTTTAGCTGCCTGTTCGGCGTGAACAAGGCGGGAGCTGTGTTCATTCCCTGTGACCCGCAGTATCCCGCCGACCGCATCCGCTCGATCATCGAGGACAGCGGGGCTTCATATATTATCACAACAAGCGACAGGCTCAGCGACTACGCTTCCTATCACGCCATTGATGTTGCCGCGATTCTGACAGGCAGCAATACCGCTGACCCCGATATCAAAATGACCTGCGATGAGCTTGCCTATATGATCTATACCTCCGGCTCCACCGGCAAGCCCAAGGGCGTTATGCTCCGTCATGTCGGTATATGCAATTACCTTATGCCTCACCCGGCGAACTCACATATTTACTATCTGAAACAGAATGTCAATACTTACCTTTCCGTGACCACCGTTTCCTTCGATATGTCATTCAAGGAGCATACCGCAGCCCTGTGCAACGGCAAGACTCTCGTGTTCGCTTCGGAGGACGAGATGAACGACCCGAGAGCACTTGCGGAGCTAATGCAGAAATACGGCGTTGACTGCATGAACGCCACACCGTCACGCTTACAGCAGTATATGGAGTATCAGCCCTTCAGAAACGAACTTGCTAAGTGCAAGCTTGTCATGTCCGGCGGCGAGGGCTATCCCATCTCGCTCAGGGACGCAATAAAAGCCTGCTCAGACAAAATAAAAATCGTCAACACCTACGGTCCCACCGAAATAACCGTTTCCTGCAACGCCGCAGACCTGACCGACGCCCCGTATGTCACCATCGGCAGACCGCTCTTAAATTACAGCGAATACATTGTTGACAAATACGGCGATCTTGCTCCCTTCGGCGTTATAGGCGAGCTTTATGTGGGCGGCGTTGGCGTTGCAAAGGGCTACCGCAATCTGCCGGAAAAGACGGCTGAGGCGTTTGTCACATATTTCGGTCAGAGAATGTACCGCACCGGCGACTATGCAAAATTCGACAGGGACGGCAATATCTTTATTCTCGGCAGACTTGACAGTCAGGTCAAGCTTCGCGGTCTGAGAATCGAGCTTTCCGAAATAGAGGAGCTTATCGCAGCCCAGCCCCACATCAAAAAAGCCGCCGTCATTATACGCAAAATCGGCGGACAGGACAACCTTTGCGCGTATTTCACAGCCGATACCAAAATTGATATTGACGCTCTGCGTGACGAGCTGAAAAAGCACCTGACCCATTACATGGTTCCCACAGCGTATATGCAGATGGAAGAAATGCCCGTCACCGCCAACGGAAAGACAGACACAAAGCGTCTGCCGGAGCTGACGGCTGCCGCCAAGACGATGACATCGCCGCAGAACGATATGCAGAGGCGCATTTTTGACATTGCTGCAGAGGTGCTCGGAAACAGGGATTTCGGCATTGAAACGGAATTGTTTGCAGCAGGTCTGACCTCACTGAACAGCGTCGGATTCTGTATCAGGCTGAGTGATGCCTTCGGCGTGAACGTACAGATACGCGATCTGCGGGACAATGACACCGTCAAAAAGCTTGAAGCCTTTATTCAGACCCTTGCAGATGAGGGCGGTGAGGAATTTGAAATTTTTGACGAATACTCTGTCACCCAGACCCAGGAGGGTATCTTCTTTGAGACGACCTCCCACCCGGACAGCACTATCTACAATATCCCCACACTTCTCAGACTCGGTGACGGTATCGACCTGTCGAAGCTGAAAGCGGCTATCACTGCGGCTGTCAACGCCCATCCCTATCTGATGACAAAGATATTCATCAGCAAAAAGGGCGAGATCAGACAGAGAAGAGCTGAGGGACGCTTTGAAGAAGGTGAGATCGAAGAACTCTCCTCCACTTCAATAGATAAAATAACGAACGAACTTGTCAAGCCCTTTGATATCGAAAACGAAAGGCTTTTCCGCTTTAGCGTTATCGTGACCGACAGTGGAAACTATCTGTTCTTTGATATCCACCACATTGTATTTGACGGCGAGTCGAAAAAGATACTCCTGCGTGACATAACCGCCGCATATAACGGCGAAACACTCACACCCGAAAAATACAGCGGATACGAAGCGGCTCTGCTGGAAGAAAAGCTCCGCGCGGGCGCGCATTACGACGCTTCAAAGAAATACTACACCGAGCTTCTGGACGGCATTGAGAGCGACTGTCTGCCCATCAGCGATATTTTGACCGATGAACAGCCGAAGGACTGCGGCATTCTGAATATGAGCGGCAAAGAGAATATCTCCGCCGTGATCAAAGCATACTGCGAAAAGAACAGCGTCAGCGAAAACGCCTTCTGCACTGCCGTATTCGGCTGGCTTTTAGGCAAATACTGCGGAAGAGAAGATAACGCCGTATTCACCACCGTCAACAACGGCAGAAACGACCCCCGTTTCCGAGACAGCGTTTCCATGTTCGTTCGCACCTATCCCGTGCTTTGTAATCTTGAGAACACTTCCTCAGCCGACTATATCAGACAGGTGGGAAGACAGCTTGCGGACAGTCTGAAATATGACGTATACTCCTTTGCGGAGATCAGTCACGATCTCGGTATTACGGCTGACGTGCTGTTCGTTTACCAGAGCACCATGACGGACGGCAGTGTGTTTGATTTCTGCGGCGCAAGAGCTGAGAACGTGCCACTCGTCTTTGACGAAGAGAAAGCTAAGATAGAACTGTTAATCTATCCTGACGGAAACAGGCTCAGCTATCATATTTCTTATGATTCAGGCTCTTACACCGAGAGCTTCATCAGAAATATGCTTGAAACCTACGAACGTGCTCTTATAGAATTTTCCATGAAAGAAAGCACTGCCGATATACAGCTTGTTGACGAGGAAACAGCCGCAAGACTTGAAGAAAAGAACCATTTTGAGCATGATTATGAGATAACGGATATTGTCACCCTCTTCCGCCGTCAGGTTGAAAAAACACCGGACAATATCGCCGTTGTCTATCTCGATCATGTCTATACCTATCGTGAGGTTGACCGTATCACTGAAAACATCGCCGCTTTCCTGCAATCAAAGGGTGTGGGCAAAAATCAGGCGGTATCTGTTATGATACCCCGCTGTGAATATATGCCTATCGCCGCTATCGGTATCCATAAGGCCGGAGCGGGCTATCAGCCTCTTGACCCCAGCTACCCGTCTGAGCGCCTTGAATTTATGATAAAGGACGCTGACGCAAAATATCTTATCGCAGACCGGTCTTTGATGGATAAGATTCCGAACTATAATGGTCCTGTACTTTACACCGATGAGATTCCCTCCCTTCCGGATGCAGAAAGGATACCGACAAATCCCGACCCGGGCGACCTGTTCATCATGCTCTATACCTCCGGCTCCACGGGCGTGCCCAAGGGCGTTATGCTGGAGCATCATAATCTGTGCTGCTTCTGCGAATGGTATATCACCACCTATAAAATGGACGAAACCAGCCGCTCATCTGCTTATGCAAGCTACGGCTTTGACTGCCACATGCTGGATATGTATCCCGTACTGCTTGTGGGCGGTCAGCTCCATATCATCGACGAGAGCATCCGGCTTGATCTCATTGCCATCAAGGATTACTTCCACAAAAACGGTATCACGCACACATTCATGACGACCCAGGTCGGCAGACAGTATGCAGACCTGTTCCCTGATGCCGAAAATCCCCATCATCTTTCGGCGGCGGGTGAAAAATTAGTGCCGGTTGATCCTCCGCACGGCTTTAAGCTGTACAACGGTTACGGTCCTACAGAATGTACCATCTTCACCCATATGTATCCCGTTGAGAAGTTGTTCAAACGGGTTCCCATTGGCTATCCGCTGTTCAACATGAAGCAGTATATCGTTGATAAGAACCTCAACCGACTGCCCTTCGGTATGCCCGGCGAGCTGATCGTTGCGGGTCATCAGGTAGGACGCGGATATCTTAACCGTCCCGAAAAGAACGCAGAGGTCTTTATCCGCAATCCCTTCTCGGACGAACACGGTTATGAACACGCCTACCGCACCGGCGACATCGTCCGGATCCTTCCTGACGGTACGGCGGACTTCATCGGCAGAAATGACGGACAGGTAAAGATCAGGGGCTTCCGCATTGAGCTGACAGAGGTCGAGGGCGTGATCCGCAAATTCCCCGGCATCAAGGACGCTACTGTTCAGGCATTTGACGAGCAGGGCGGCGGCAAATTTGTGGCGGCTTATGTGGTTTCGGATGAGCCCGTTGACGCAGAAGCTCTCGGTGAGTTCATCAAGCGTGACAAGCCTGCCTATATGGTCCCTGCGGTGACGATACAGATCGACCGCATTCCCCTCAACCAGAACCAGAAGGTCAACAAACGCGCCCTGCCCAAGCCGGAAAAGAAGGCTGAAAACACAGTACCTCCCCGGAACGAAGTGCAGAAAAAGATATTTGACTGCATTGCAGACGTCATCGGCACGACTGCCTTCGGAATCAACAACGACATCTTTGATGCCGGACTGACCTCTATCGGCGCTATCAAGCTGAATGTCATGCTGTCATCAGCCTTTGACGTGCCTGTGACGATCAAAGACCTGCGGGCTAACAGCACGGTACAGAGCCTTGAAACATTCTTTGCGGAGAGCACTGCGGCTGAGACCTTTGAACTGCAGCCCGACTACCCGATAACCCAGACGCAGAACGGTATTTTTGTTGAGTGCGTTGCTCATCCGGATTCAACTATTTACAATATTCCGTTCCTTTTCAGATTGTCCGAAACGGTTGACACTGTAAAGCTCAAAGAAGCCGCCGAAGCCATGATAAACGCTCATCCGTACCTTAAGACCGAGCTGTTCCTGAACGACAGCGGTGACATCCGTGCTAAGAGAAACGATGATGCACAGCCGGTTGTAGAGCTTATAGATACAGACGTCCTCCCGAAAAAAATGGTGCAGCCCTTTGCACTGATAGAGAGCCGTCTCTATCGTGTAAAGATCTACAGAACCAGAAACGGCAATTACCTTTTCCTTGAATTCCATCATATTATCTGCGACGGCACCAGCGAAGCCGTTATGATCGAGGACATCAATGCAGCTTACGGCGGAGATTCTCTTGAAGCAGAAAGCTACACCGGCTTTGAAGCCGCTCTTGCCGAAGAAAAAGCCCGCCAAAGTGAAGCCTACGAAAAAGCAAAGGCTTACTATGACAAGCTCTTTAACGGTGTGGATTCCGACTTCCTGCCTTCAAGGGACGTTGACGGAAGGGAGCCGTCCTCCGAGCGGTTTAAAGTTCCGTCAGCACTTGACCTCTCAGCTATAAAGGCATGGTGCGAAAAGAACGGAGTTACCCTCAACGCCTTTTTCAATTCCGTATTCGCCTTTGTTCTTGCAAAATATAATTACAAGACCGAAGCCGTATATACGACTATCTATAACGGACGCAACGATTCCCGTCTTGCCCGTGCGGTAACGATGCTTGTCAAGACCTTCCCTGTCTGGTGCGATCTCGGCGGCGAGGTAAAGGTTTCCGACCTTGTCAGGACTACCGGAAAGCAGCTCATCGGCAGCATGGAAAACGATATTTATTCCTTTGCCGAGATCTCACGAGCTTATGACATTCCCGCCGACATCATGTTTGCATATCAGGGCGAGGGCTTTGCCTTTACAGAGATCGGCGGAGCGCGAGCCGAAATGATACCCCTTGCGCTCAGTGATGCAAAGGCGCCTTTGAACATCAATATTGCGATAAATAAGGGCAAAGTCATGTTTGCCTGCGACTATCGTTCTGACCGCTACACTGAAGCCTTCATGCGGGGCTTTGTTGCCTGCATGGAAAAGACCGCAGAGCAGTTCACTTCAAAAACCCTGCTCAGAGATGTATCTGTTATGACGAAGAGCGCCCGCAAGCTCATTGACGGCTTCAACGCTACCGAAGTAGAGATACCATACACGACCTGCAACAAGCTTTTTGAAGAACAGGTATTGAAGCATCCCGACAAGACAGCAGTAATTGCCGACAATGTAAAGCTTACCTATTCAGAGCTTAACGAAAATGCAAATCGTGTTGCATGGAGCCTTATTGACGGCGGCGTACAGGTGGACGAAATGGTGGGCGTAATGATGCCCAGAACGGTTTACGCTTATGCTGCCCGTGAAGGCATTCTGAAAGCCGGCGGAGCCTATATGCCGCTTGCACCCGACTACCCCGATGACCGTGTTTCATATATCCTCGAAAACTCCGGCGCAAAGAATCTTGTGACTACTGCGGCTCTTGCGGCGGAAAGAAAAACTCTCTTTGATACTGCCGGAGTGACCGTACACGTTATGGAGGATATGCTTTCAAGCGAAAAGACTGACAATCCCGACACGGGAGTAAGTCCCGAAAACCTGTGCTACTGCATATATACCTCAGGTTCCACAGGAAAGCCCAAGGGCGTTATGATCGAGCATCATTCGCTTGTCAACTTTGTGCATCACGACCCCATAAACGTACAGTCCTGCGAATTTGTTGACAACATGACAGTGTCCCTTGCCCTTGCTGCCCTGACCTTTGATGTTTCCGTCCTTGAAGAAAGCCTCGGACTCTATCACGGCGGCACAGTTGCTATGGCAACGGACGAAGAGATAAACAACCCCGTTCTGCTTGCGGAAATGATGAAGAAAAACGGCGTTGACGTTATGAAGTGTACGCCGTCATATATGAACAATATGCTTGACGTGCCGCAGGTCGCAAAGGTGCTCTGCCAGATGAAGGCTATCGACATAGGTGCAGAGGCATTTCCTGCTCCGCTCTATGATAAAATGCGCCGCGCGGGCATCACCGCAAAGATACACAACGGCTACGGTCCCACTGAAGCCACCATCACCACTGTTGCCAACGAAAAGCTGAACAGCGAGAAGTTCATCACATATAACGGACTGCCTGCTTACCGGAGCGGCGACCTTGCGCGCTGGGGCAAGGACGGCAAGATATACTTCATGGGCAGAATGGATAATCAGGTCAAGCTGAGAGGTCTGCGGATCGAGCTGGACGAGATAGAAAACGTGATGAATTCCTATCCCTCCGTGACACGCAGCGTTGTTATCGTGAAGGAGAGCGAACAGACGGGTCAGTACCTCTGCGCATACTTTGCGGCAGGCGTTAAGGTCGATACGAACGACCTTGCCGCTCACATGGGCAAGAGCCTTGCTAAGTATATGATACCTTCTGTTTTCGTACAGCTTGACGCAATTCCCATGACGGCAAACGGCAAGGTTGACAAAAAAGCTCTGCCCGAGCCTGTTGTAGAAGCCGAAGAACGGGACTATACTGCGCCTAAGACAGAGCTTCAGAAAAAGCTTTGCAGTATGTTTGCATACGCTCTCGGCACGGACAAAGTCAGCATTACCGATAATTTCTTTGAAATAGGCGGCACTTCGCTGACGGCGTCAAAGATCGCCATGAAAGCCATGATGGAAAAACTCCCCATTGCGTTCAAGGATATATTCGACTATCCCACCGTGGAAGCTATGGAAAAATACATCAGCGAAAAAATGCAGACCACACCCGAAGCCAAGGAAGAATTGAAAGTCACGGAAAGCAACGCTCTGTCCCACAACACCTCAGCCTTTGTCACCGATGAAGTTGATGAAACGACAATCGACACCGGAAACATCCTGCTGACAGGAGCTACAGGCTTCCTCGGAATCCATGTGCTGAAATGTCTGCTTGACACAACGGACAAAACGGTCTATTGTCTGCTGAGGGCAAGCAGTGATACCGCGGAGAACAGACTGAAAAATATGCTCATGTATTACTTTGACGACCCGATGGAGGAGCTGTTCGGCAATCGCATCGAGGTCATCAAGGGTGATATTACCGACAGAGAGCTTGTTCTCTCCCTTGACGCTTATGATTTCGGCACCGTCATCAACTGTGCAGCCTGCGTCAAGCATTTTGTTCAGGACGACACCCTTGACCGCATCAACTGGCACGGCGTGGAAAACCTTATCGATCTTTGCGTAAAGGCAAAGCGCCGTCTGGTGCAGGTCTCAACCGTCAGTGTGGCAGGTACGGGAACGGCAGAACAGTTTGGTACAGACAAAAAGATACATGAAAATGAGCTGTATTTCGGACAGAATCTTGACAACAAGTACGCCAACACCAAGTTCAAGGCGGAGCAAGTACTGCTAAAGGCAGTGGAGGAGGACGGCCTCGATGGCATGATCGTCAGAGTCGGAAACCTGATGAGCCGTTACAGCGACGGTGAGTTCCAGATCAACTTCGTCACCAACAACTTCATGCGCAGTCTCCGTGCTTATGCAAAGCTGGGCATGATCCCCATCGCAGCCCTTGACAGAGATGTGGAGTTCTCGCCCATAGACTGCACGGCGGCGGCTGTTGTAGCGCTTTCAGCCACCGACAAACAGTTTACCGTATTCCATGCTACCAACAGACATCTTGTTCAGATGAGTGATGTTATTGAGGCGCTGAACCGTACCGGCATTCCGATCAGGATCGTAAAAACAAATGAATTCCAGAAGGCTTTTAACGAAGCTCTTTCGGACGAAAAGATGAACGAGATACTCTCTCCGCTGATTTCCTACAAAGGCGCTCAGGGAGAAGCCGCGCAGTTCTGGATCGGACATGACAACACCTTTACCACACAAATGCTTTATCATCTCGGCTTCAAGTGGCCGATCATCAACGAAGACTATCTTACCAATGCTTTTTCTGCTCTGGAAGGTTTCGGCTTCTTTACGGGAGGTTAAGCAATGACGCGAAACGACTATCTTATAAAGCGAAAATTCAACAGTTATCTTGTCCCAGGCATACTGATGGCTGTCGCCATGCAGTTGGGCAATATTGTTGACAGTGTTCTTGTCAGTATGTTCATAGATATTGACGGACTTACAGCCATCTCACTGAGTATGCCCGCTCTGTGCTTCATGCAGATGTTCGGCTTTACTATCGGCGTTGGCGGCGCAGTTACTATCTCGGTCAAGCTGGGCAAGCGGCAGATAAAGGAAGCTTCCGGCGTGTTTTCGGTGTGCGTGGTCGCGGTAGCAGCAGTCTCTCTGCTGTTTACCGCACTGTCCTTCCTCATCACCCATCCGCTGACTATGATGCTGGCATCTACTCCCGAACTTCAGGCGCTGCTTGAGCCGTATCTGTTCATATTTATCTGCTTTATACCTACACTCAATATGTGTCTGGTTTTTGCAAACATGATGACGGTAGACAACAATCCGAAGCTGGGAGCCGCTGCTTTTGTAGTAGCCAATGCCGTCAATCTGACTCTCGATTATATTTTCCTGCGCTATACCGATATGGGCATGACGGGAGCTGCGCTGTCGTCCGTTATCGGATTCGGCTCGGGCATTCTTCTGGTGATACCATACGCTCTCTCAAAAAAACGAATGCTTCATTTCAGCTTTCGTGAGGCACTGAAGCAAATGAAAATTATCGGTACGGTCATCAAAAACGGTTTGCCTCAAGCTATGTATTTTGTCATGCTTATCCTGAAATACTACATTCTCAACGCCTTTATCCAGAGTGCGCTGGGCGCGGATAATATGTCGATCTATGCCGTGTGCATCAACTCTGTCAATATCGTCCGACTTTTTGTCGAGGGCATTATCGGTGTTGTCCAGACGATCGGCGGAGTGCTATACGGTGAAAAGGATTATTTCGGAATACGCAGACTTGTCAGAAGAACCGTTCTTTTCAGCAGCGCCGCCGTTGCCGTTCTGATGGCGGTATTTTTGGCATTCCCTCAGATCATTCTGACGATCTTCTCCTTCAATAAGCCGGAACTATATGATGCAGCTCTGCTCAGTGTGCGCCTGTTCAGCTTCAGCTTCGGTTTCTATGCTGCGAATCGTGTAATCCAGGTCTATTATCCGACTATCCTCAAGGCAAAGCTTTCTACCATAGATACCATACTGGATGGGTTTGTGCTCCTGGTGCCGGTTTCCATGCTGTTCATCGGCACCATAGGCGTTCTCGGCATCAGCATTGCAACCATTGTGACCGAAGGACTGACCTTTACGGCGGTCTGCATTTACCGCATCATTCAGCAAAAACGCGGAAAGCTGCCTCAGAAGGGCTTTTTGATGATACCCGAAAAGGACGGAGAAAATCTTTTAGACATTACTGTCCGGAGTACTGATGAACAGGCAGTTGAGATCTCAAAAAAATTGATAGAGTGCTGCAATGTGCAGGGTATTCATCCGGAAAAGGCCAATGCAATAGGCATAGCTGCAGAGGAGCTTACAGTAAATATTTCACGTTACGGATACAAGGGAAATAAACCCAGCTATATTGACATAAGTCTGTCAAAGGCAGACGGCAAGCTTATACTCCGTGTGAGAGATGACGGTGTACCGTTCAATCCGACAGAATACAGTCCGGAGGAAAGAGAAACGTTTAGCTTTGGCGGCATCGACCTGATCAGAGTGATCTCGGACAAAATGACCTATACTCGTGTTCTGAACATGAACAACACCGTCATAGAGTTCGCACTGACAGAAAAAACCATAACTACACAAGGAGAGTCATAAATGAATATTACTGTCATAAAAGAAGAAAACGTTTGCACCTTACTGATCGAAGGCAGAATTGACACGGTAACTTCCGCCGAACTGAACAGTACCTTTCAAGAAAATGCAGCGGGCTGTGACAAAATGATCTTTGATATGTCGGGGGTGGATTACATTTCATCCGCAGGTCTTCGTGTTCTGCTGATCGCTCATAAGGAGATGGCAAAGAAAAGCGGTCTGGTACTTCGCGGTCTTAACCAGAATGTGCTCAGTATTTTAAAACTTACAGGTTTTGATAATACACTCAACATTGTATAATAACTTTCAGATGGAGAATATAGTAAACTGTCAATGACAGCTTCCGGAATCTGATACAAACCTTATGATAGTGTCGCTTCAAAACGGCACGATCAACCAAAGAAAATTAAAAAGCCGTATGATCTGTTTCAAAAACAAATCATACGGCTTTTTTGTTATAAAAATCTGCTTACTTGTCAGATTATTTCTTTTTACGGACTATAGTAAAGAATCATGCTTTCTCGTCCATCCTGCGCTTCAACGCAAGGAACAGAACTGCTGAAAGGCTTGCCATAAGAATAGCTGCAGCTGCTGCCGCAGATGTTGTATCTCCGGTTTTGGGGGTGTTATCGGGGTTCGGAATGCTGCCGGAAGGTGAAAGCTCACTATCGGGTCTGACTTCGTCATCGCCTTTTCCGCTGATATCCTCCCATGGTTTGACGATCGTGTCTGTATACTCTATACCGTTGAGTGTCACTACAGCCGTGCCCTCTGCGTTATCTCCGACCTTTGCTACCGTGACCTTTGCATCAACGGTCACACTGTGGGCGCATCTTGGGTCAGTGCAGGTAAAGGTTGCTGTTGCGCCGACAAGGTCACCGCGCCAGTTCCATACAGGCTCGCCGTAGGTGTGTGCATCGGAAAAATCATAAGCCATGCTCGCTGCACCGAAGTTCATGTTATTGAAGGTTGCGGAATGATTGATATGAACCGTCACGTTGGTGTGAGTAAAGATAGATTCGCCTATCGTGATAAGCCCGTGATGATCGAAGATGATATCCAGCTTGTTGCCGTTGTTGCTGTTGACCCATGAGAACGCATAATCGCCGATTTTACAGAGTCCGGAGGTATCTCCGGTTACCTTAGTCAAGCCTGTGGAATAGAAAGCGTTGGGCTTGATCTCAGTGATATTCTCGTTCAGGACAAGGGTATAGACCGGCTTGCCTGAACGTGTGAAAATATCCATGTTATCTGTGCCGAGGGTGGTGATCTTTTTGCCCTCGAAAGTCTTGGGAATGACGATCTCGGTGAGGTTCTTTGTCGGGCCGGTATACTTGCTGATCTGATAGGTATCATCGGGGAGAAGCTCAAACCTGAAGTAAGAAACCCAGATGTCAGTTATCTCTTTACCGATCGACTTATCCTTGTTTACGGCATAATACTTGCCCTGATAGCGATAATGCTCCTTGTAGCCGAGAATGTATGCGCCGTCGTCGTCGATATAGGGCTCTGCGGCAGGATAATAGACCGGAGTTTCTTCCTTGGTTTCGGTATAGGTGTCGGTGCAGGTATTGCCGCCGAAATCAACTGTCGCCGTATAGACGGTCTTGTCTGCTTCTATGGTCTTTGTCACTGTCGCATCGACTGTTTAGATGTGAGCGCATTTTTCATTTGAGCAGGTGAAGGTCGCCTTTGCGCTGCTGTGGTCGTCTGACCAGCTCCAGACGGGTTCGCCGTAGGTATGTTCATCAGTGAAGAAAGCCGCCGAAAACCATATTTATGTATATATTGCCATTGGCGTTCTATTAGGGCTGACGGTATTGTGTTTCGTCCTTGACGGTATCAAAAAGAAAAAGCGCAAAAAGCTTGCCGCATCGACTGCAAAGGAAGAAATTGTTCCCGAAAAAGAAGTAATTCTTCCGTCGACAGAACAGGACAGCTCAGATAATAAATAAACAGATCATACATCAAAATAAAAGGAGCTGATCGAAATGAACAGAAAAGCAATGATTGCCGGCGCGGCGGCAGCTGTTTTAGCGACGACATGCGTATTTGTAATCCCGTCCTTTGCCTTTCTTTCGGCGCAAAGTCCGAAGATCGTCAACCGCTTTGTCAGTGCGCTGATAACCGTAGATCTCAAGGAGACCCTCGTTGACCCTGAAACGGGAAAGAAAACAGGCGACAAGCCAGAGGTCTACGAAAATACATATCTTACCGTAGCAGGCAGAGTCGTTGACAAGGACCCGACGCCCATCGTTCAGAAAAACAGCACTGACTGCTATATATATGTAGGCGTCAGAAACGAATACCCTGATCTTTTTGCCATCGAGGACGTGAATGCTGAATGGACTCTTGTTCCGGACAGCGAAAACAAGCCGGGCGAAGGCGTGACCGTATATAAATATAATGCCGTTGTGTCAAAGTCGGAAGAAGACCAACAGCTCAGCGCCGTATTTGAACACGTCAGAATATCCGACAGCTTTGACGGTCAGTTCCACGGCGCAAGTCAGACGGACTCAGCCATCGAAGCCCGGGCTTTTGCCGTTCAGAGTGAAAACACTGCCGACCTGTCAGACAAATATGCCGTTGATTATTTCAGCAGCAGCGATGCCTTTGACAAGGATTGACAGGCGCATACCCTGTAAGAAGGAGGAGCTGCGATGAACAGGCACAGGCTGCGCGCTGCGGCATTACTTATATCTGTGATATTATGCTTTGTTGTCGTCTCCCCTATGATGATCCGGGGTACATCCGCCTTTGTAATCGGTCAGTCAAATATCTGCCGCGCCAACTATTATTCCGAAAAACAGGAAAGCTCTGTA
>CACWNZ010000064.1 GCA_902762335.1 uncultured Ruminococcus sp.
AGGGCATGGCACAGGACACGGCGGAGGCGGTCACAGTTCAGGGGGACACAGCTCAAGCGGACGCAGCTCAGGCAGTACCGGCGGACGCAGCACGGGCGGACACAGCTCAGGGGGACACAGCACGGGCGGCCACAGCTCGGGCAGTCATGGCTCGGGGGGGCATAGCTCAGGCGGCCACAGCTCGGGCAGTCATGGCTCAGGGGGTCATAGCTCGGGCGGACATTGAAAAAAGGAGAGGATATGATGAAAACCTACGGAAATAGGATAAAAAAACATAAAAGAGAGATAGAAACAGCGCTTCCGGTGCATCCGACGGAAAAACCCGTTCTTTCCTTCAGCGGGATCAACGTTGAGGGTCGCCCGGACAGCCTTTGCTTTACGGAGGAGGTCCTGGATAAAAACACGCTTCTTATCGGTCCCATGGGCTGCGGCAAGACCAACACAATCAGCGCCGCGCTCCTGCAGATGCTCTCAGCCGTTAAGGACGGACCTGTGGTTGTTGCCGACATAAAGGGCGATTACTCAGAGCTGCTGGAGAAGTATCATATACCGGCCACATATTTCGGCATCCACGATCATGCAAATGCATGGAATCTGTTCGAGGATCTTCTTGCCTGGGACGAAACCTTAAGATCCGCCGAGCTTCGTGCGGAGGAATTTTCCCGGGCGCTGTTTGCAAAGCAGAAATGTGAGGCGGCTCCTTACTTTGCCGACGCCGCAGCTATCCTTTTCAGCTGTAAGCTTAAGCACATGCTTCGTGAGGCTGACGAAACAGGCGACCGCAGCAGGCTCAACAACGCTGATCTCGCTTACGATCTTAAGGATATGGATTACTATAAATGGGTGAATATACTTGATAGCTACGAGGACTTCCGCTATGCGTTGAGTATTCTTAACGGCGGCGACGAAAGCAGCAAGGATGCAAACGCAGTTCTTTCGGATATAGCGATAGTGACCAACAAGATCTTTACTGAAGCCTTTGCTGCGGAAAAAGGCAGCTTCAGCCCCGTCAAATTCATTAAAAGTAAAAAAAGCAGTATCCTCGTTCTGCGTAACGACACCTCGCTCGAGGAACGAACGATGCCCGTCATGTCAGTCGTCCTCAATTCGATGTTCCGCGCTCTCGGCTCACGTAACACCTCGGCAAACGGCGCCTGCTTTATTCTGGATGAATTCGGGCGTATCCCAAACCTGTCCGCTCTAGAGACGGCGCTGTCCCTTCTGCGAGGAAAAAACGTGCGCCTGATCGCAGGAATGCAGATAAGCGGGCAGATAGAGAGACAGAAGACCACAGATATACTGCCGAGATCCCTGCTTGACCTCTTTACCAATATCGTCTATATGGGCGGCACCGGCGAAGCCCTCGATTATTTTCAGCATCGCTGCGGAGATCGTCAGCAGGTAAAAAGCCTTATCTCTCCCGACGGCTCTATACATAGTCAGTTCCTTTTTCGTCCGGCAGTTGAGGCCGAGGACGTTATGAAAATGAAAAAGGGCGACGCATACGTCACCACCTCCGACAGCGATAAGGTGTTTTATTTCCATTTCGACAAATACCTGCCTCAGACATGAGCTCTCCCACCCCGTCATTCCTATCTCCCGAGGGCTTATAATGAGATAAAAGGAGGTCGATTCTATGGGAATATTCTCTAATGTTCTGGCAGGAGGTCTGGCGGCAGGTACGCGGCGCAAACTCAGCATACCGACTACCATATTCGGCGGTATTGATATATCGGGCAATACGCTGATCTGCGGAGCTCCTGCAGGAAGTAGCTCGGAGCAGAGCGTGCATCGTCTTATATACAGCAGATTCGATCATCACGTCAGAAGAGGTGAGAGGACGGTGTATATTACGAGCAGCATTGACATGGCTTATGAACTGTACCGGCACTACGGTGATAGTATCACCGTCTTTGGTCATAATCGCAGCTTTGACCCGCTGGAGTTCTGTATGACCTATAACGATGCGGCATTCCTGCTCGGCTCCATAATAGGCGATGCTCGCGAAAATACCTCTCTCCGCTCATGGTCGGACATTGTGATAACACTTATGGAGATGAGCAGAAGCCCGATAGCCTACAGCAGCTTCGATGAGATAAACGACCTGCTGTTTACCTCTGCCGATGCCGACGACTTCATCGCTCTTGTGTCTGATTCCCTCGGGGTCACAGTTTCATCGTCGCTCAGCGCGAGTCTTTACAGGCTTTGGCGTGATCTCAGCGCCTGGCAGCACTTCGTCAATCAGCTTGACCGACAGCTCGGATATTTCCGTGAGCCCGTCACAAACCGGGAGGCAAGCCGCCGTCTCGTGTTCTGTATTCCTGCTGCCGACAGCGAGCTGATCCATACGGCGGTGTTTACAGGACTGCTCCTGTACAGCCGCAGCGGTGCGGGAGCCTTCAGCATCATCTGCGACAATACGGAACTCGGAAAGGAGGTCATAGAGCTTACAGGGTCGTTTCAGGCTCCGTTTTTTATCTACAGTCCGGTGCTTCCGAAGGATGAGACCTGCCGCAACGTTCTGTTGACCAACATGCAAAGCTTTGTATGCTTCAGCGGGCTTGGCGGAGTCAATATCACCCGCATACTCGGTTATTTCTCGGCTCAGGCACCGGCCTGGCTGCCCGCCGTCAACCGCTTCGGCTTCGGCGTGAACAGAGCTATGGTGCCAACGCTGTCAGCCGATGATTTTCTCCGTCTGAGAGACGGACAGGCTATGATCTATAACAAGAGCAGAAGACGCTTTGTAAAATGCGCAAATTGTATCGCATAAAAAAGGAGGAAGAAAGACATGAAGGAATGCACAAAATGTTCACAGCGCTTCAGCGACAAAGCCCTGGTTTGCAGCAGATGCGGAGGGGAACTCAGATCGCTGCCTCAGGCGGAGCCCCTGAATTGGGGATATTCGTCCGATAATGCCGCGGTAAGACCCTTTCTGCTCAGCACTCCGGATCTGGAGCCTATCCCGACAGGCAGACCTGTAGGTCGTGAAAACGTGGTCATACGTACGCCGCGCCGTCCTTCACGCAGACCGGTGAGGACAGCCGTCCGCAGCGCTGCACCCTATACCGTACCGTCGGCAACTCAGACAGCTTATGCGGCTGCACCGGAG
Source organism: uncultured Ruminococcus sp. (assembly GCA_902762335.1). Taxonomy (GTDB): domain Bacteria; phylum Bacillota; class Clostridia; order Oscillospirales; family Acutalibacteraceae; genus UBA1213. Next base: position 3,113 of record CACWNZ010000064.1, read on the forward strand.
GAATCCCCGATATTCGGCACCTCGGCCGCGCAGGAGGCTGAGGCGCATCAGACAGGAAACGGCGCGGAACGCCGTACCATATTCGGAGATGCCCCCGCCGCCGCACCCGAAGAACGCAGAGGCGGTCTTTTCGGCAGAGGACGACAGGGCGGCACTCACGCGCGACCGGGTCATGGCACAGGGCGTATAATACAGAATATAGAGCTTGCCCTGAGATATATCATTCCGGGTGCTGCGATCATAGGGGCGATCATACTGATAGTCATGAACCTGCAGAATATATGGGGCGTGCTTGCCCGCTTCATGATATTCTGGATACCGTCATTCTTTCTGAGCCTCTGGCTGTTCCGCAGAAACTTTGGCATGAGAGCAGGCACTATAGTATTCATCACCACTCTGCTGTCGGTCATATTCACAATGCTCTACTATAACATAGCAGGTATCGGTGACGGCATTCTGTCACTGCTGACGCCTCTGATGCCTCTTTTGATCATAGCAGGAGCTCTGTTCTTCATACTGAGGAGGTGATGAAAACGGACTGCCGCGCAGCGTATTCCCGATACCTGCGCGGCAGTCCTGTTTTTTAAAAAGAGAATAATATTTGCGTTATTTCACCGTAAAGCCGATATAGGATCTGTCATCATAGGAACTGAATCCCGATCTCATGCCCTTGGTGCCCTTGAGCGCATATATGCAATCCGGATCCTGCTTCAGACTGACCTCAAGATAGTGCTCCGACTCTTCTAACGTATCAAAAAGCTTCGGATAGCCGTCCGAGGACATGACAACCCTGTCGCCCGTCTGTACTGCGTATACCTTTACGTGGTTGGCGCATATACTGCCGCCGTTAATGACGTCATAGCCAAAATAATAATCCGTATTCGCAAAGAGCCCCTGCATTTTAAGATACGGCAGAATACATTCACGGCCATAATCCCTGCCGTTCGGATCGTAGGAATAATTTCCCTTTATCATCTCTGACTCTAACATAAAGGTCCGCAGATTGCTCATCAGCTCATCTATCCTTTTGATATTATTATAATCCCTGTTATTGATCCTGAGCAGACAATCTCCAAAGCTCCATATCTCATGTCTTGCCACGCTGTATATGATAACGCTCGCCTGCAGGGTCTCTTCGATCGCCAGCGCCTCAAAGCTGACACCGTTGAGTTCATAGGCTTCAAATACGGCATTATTGATAGCTTCTATTGCCTCCTCGGCGCTGATATTTCTGTCCAGCTTATTTATTGCATCGCTGATGATCTTAGAGATATATACGTCGCCTCTCATGCCGTTCCAGAGACGCTCACCCTTGGGAGTCGCTCCGTCTACGATCGCAATAAAATTCTTTGTATCAACAACGGCATCGCCGCAGACGGCAGCACTGCCGTTCTTACCCATTATAAAGCTCTCTTTATGCGTTATAGATCTATTGAATCGACGTAAGATAAAGCTTCCGTTTGCCTCCAGCAATGAACAGATCGTGTAGAGGGCCTGCGGCATAAAGCTTTCCAAATTAGAGACCGCATAATTTCTCAGCCTTGAAAACGGTATCACTTTTTTATCCGACAGCTCCAGCTGTTCATCTTTTCCGTGGCGGGGCAGTATATCATTTTCGATCGTCAGACCGCTTTTTGTTTCGATCGAGCAGGATAACCCCATCTCCAGGTTTTCCTTATTCAAAAACAGATCATAGAATCTCAGCTTGTCACGCTGAAGCTGATGAGCATCGACACCAAGCTCCTCCTGCAGCCCGCGGAACGCGGCTGCAACCGGATCTACGTTTCCCGTATAGGGATCATAGTCGCTATTAGAAACACCTTCTACAACGGAAACGGATATTCTTTTATTTTTATATTCCGATGCCTCGGAAGCATTGACCGAACGTTCGGTCAGCAGCAGCTTTCTATCCTCTCTCAGCTCATCCTCAAGCAGAATAAGATCTATTCCGAGTGAGGTGAAAAATATACGGCTGAAGGTAAGGTCATAAAGATCTAATTCACTTGTCAGATACGGATCCTTTTCTTTGATCAGCTCTTTGCAGACGTCCTTCATCACGCGATGTGTATAATAATCGGTTGTATAGAATTTAATGGACAACACGGGTCTTTCGCTGAGGTCCTCTGTTCGTTCAAATGAATTGACAGAATAAATTCCGAATTTGAGATTATTGAAATAGCATCCGTTTTCATGCCTGACGAACTGCAGCATGACCTTTTTCTTTGAATTCTCGATCCTTTCCCTGAGATCCGGAATAGGGATGTTGGAATAAACTTCATCCCAGGTCATGTCAAAAAGCTCGGGAGGATTATTGAGATGTGAATCTATCCACTGAAGCTCTTCATCAGTCAAGCCAGGAAGTTCCTTTGGCGGAGCCAGGAAAAACCGATATCCCGTGAGCCCGGTTTTTATGGTTTCTCCTGCCGTATAATACGGATCTCCCTGAGCGATCAGCCTGATACCCAGCGCTTCGCGGTCTATCATAACATTTTCCTCGAAGGTTGGCAGGGGGTCAGGCTTCCCGGGACGGACACCTGTATTCACAAGCTCGTCTATAAGCCTTTTGATATGCTCGGCTTTCAGATGATAAGCTTCAATTATCTGTGTCTGGATCAGCATGAATCTGAATTCAGAGGTCAGCGGAGCATTGTCGATTTTTAAGACAAAAACAGGTATGCCTTCATCAATAGCCATTTTAACCTCTCTCGGTACCCAAGCTGATCTCATTGAAGCAGCGGACAATATAAGAATAAATGCCCGGGCTTGGGCAACGTTTTCTGTATTTTCCGCAACCTTATCATCAGGGATCTTATCCTTGACCAGCGCGTCTCCTATTTCCGTCGCATATTTTGCGCCGGGAGCGATCTCACGCGGAGCAAACCACACCGTATATCGATTCTGCCGTAAAGCGGTATACACCCCTTTTGCAATTTCCAGATCCCTCGTCGTATAGCTTAAAAACAGATCCATAACTGACCCTCCGTTATTTTAATTTTATATTATTCGTTGCTGTCCTGTAAATTATAAGCTCAGATCGGTATCAGCCCGGATACGCGCTGCATCATACCCGTTAGTGATGTAATCAAAAACAAGCTCTATGGTTTCCGAGGGAAACGAAAAATCAAACGAGATCACTTCGTTTCCGCCAAAATCATAAATATCGATGCCGGGACTCTCCCGCTCAAGCGAATAGAACAGGCAGCATACGTGTTTACCCGATATTCTGAGGACGGTTTTTATTGTGCCGTTTTTTGACAGAGTTTTTTCTGATACGTCATGCCACAAACGCATTGCTGTTCACACGTTCAATGGTTTTTCTTATTCCCGTCCAGACAGACAGGTCGGTAAATATCTCAATAATACTTCCCTGATCGGTGAAGGGCGGCTCCTGCAATACAGACAGATCCTTCATCATTCCGTTTTGAACGATGTATTCAACTATCTGATTGACAAAATATATCTGCCTGCTGTCGAAGCTGACGTCGTTCAGGTACTTCGAGAATGCTTCCTTTGCAGCGTTCATGTCCATTCCTACGATCTCACGCACAAGCTCTCCGAGAGGCTTCTGACCGTATTCCGCTTCATAATCCTCTCTTGAACCGACTTCGCTCCACAGTATCTTTTCCAATGCGGTAATATCATCTGTTGTCAGAGGCTTGTTTGTTTTCAGCTTCGCGATAACGTCATTGTCCTGATGCTGACGGATATAAAATTCCATTTTTGCTTTGTAGTTTTTCAGGTCGTCGTTTTCAAGCTCGGATTCCTTCCACTCAACTGAAAGAATATCGTCGTTAAAGTTGGTATCATACAGAGCCTTTCCGACAGGTATGTATTTCATAAGATCACGGAGGTTTTTACGGATATGTTCAAATTCGTTTATGCCTGCATTATCAAAATAATCCGTATGAAGTATCCTGTAAATGAGCTCGGATCGTGCCATGATCTCAGGGATATTTGCTACCTCTGATACTGCCCTGACCTTTTTGAACAGATCGCTGCGGTAGCGCCCGTATTTCTTTCCTGCAAGATAAG
>CACWNZ010000065.1 GCA_902762335.1 uncultured Ruminococcus sp.
CGACAGCGCTACACAGAGAAGCGTCCGTTCGCTTTCGGGCGGCGAGAGCTTCATGGCTTCCCTTGCCCTTGCGCTCGGATTTTCCGATACCATACAGACAGCCGTTGGCGGCGTAGCGCTCGATACGATATTCATCGACGAGGGCTTCGGCACTCTCGACGGCAACAAGCTTTCCAATACCTACGGCGTGTTCAACGAGCTGGGTACGGACGGCAAGTGCCTTGTTGGTATAATCTCCCACGTTGACGAGCTCAAAAAGAGAATACCCAATCAGATAGTCATTACCAAGGACAGCGACGGCAACAGCCATGCTCAGGTAAAGACGGTAATATAAAAAACGGGCGGCCGCGCTGATCTGTTCAGCGTGACCGTCCTTGTTCTTTTCAGTATTCCTTAAGCGGGTCGTATCTCGTGCCGTTGTAGCGTGTTTCAAAATGCAGGTGGGGACCCGTTGAATAGCCTGTAGAGCCTACGTAGCCGATAAGCTGTCCTGCGGCTACCCTCTGTCCCGCGCTTACGGTCAGCCCCGAAAGATGCCCGTATATCGAGATCTTTCCGCCGCCGTGGTCTATCATAACGTAGTTGCCGTAGCCGCCTCCGCAGCCGCAGCTTGAGAATTTGCCGAAATCGTGTGTGCAGCCGTCATAGGACGAGAAAACGTAGCCGTCGCTGCACGCGACCACCTTTGCACCGTAAATACCGCTCTGGGCTATGTCTATAGCGCCGTGATTGTTAGAGCCTCTCCACTCATCAAAGGTAGAGGTCAGGTTGGTATAGCCGGGGCAAGGCCATACGTAGCTGCCGTCCGAGGGCGGCGTAACTATTATCTGCGAGCCTGCGTGCTCGGCCTGCCATTTTCTGTAGGTCTCAAGAGCCTTTTTCAGCTCCTTCTGCTTGGCCTCGTTTTCCTTTTTTTCGATCTCAAGCTTTTCCTTCTCGGTGGTCAGCTCGTTTATAAGCTTTGTGTTTTTATCAAGAAGCTCGTTTATCTTTTTCCTGTCGCCCTCAAGCTTCTGCTTTTCCTTTTCGACCTCCTCCTTCTGCTCCTGAAGGATACGCTTGTATTCCGAGATCTCCTTCATCTGACTGCGCGCGGAGTTTATAAGGTCTGTGTCGTACTGCGACATACTCTTTACCATTTCCGCCTTGTCTATAAGGTCGGAAAAGCTCTTTGCGCCGAGAATTATCTCAAGAGAGGACACGTCTCCCGAGGTATGCAGCTTTCTCAGTCTTACCCTCAGCAGAGAGAGTATATCGTCTATCTCGGCAAGCTTTTCGTCCAGCATTCCCTGATATTTTTCTATCTCACTGTTCAGCTCATCTATTCTGTCGTTGCTGCTTTTTATGCTTACGCTCAGCTCGCTTATCTGCTTCTGAAGCTGCGTGACCTCTGCCTTTTTGTCCTTTATCTGCTTGTCAGTGAGCTTGATCTTGTTTTCTAACTTTGAATTTTCCTCTTTAAGCTCACTTCTCTCGCTGATGTTCTCCTGAACATCGAAGCTTTCGGGATAGGACGACTGCTGCACAGCGGGCGTATACGAGCTTTCCTGCGTTCTTGAGGTCACCTCGGGGTCGGTAACGCTCTGCTCGGGTATGGAGCTTTCCGCAGGCTCGGGGCTTTCTTCGGTCATGGAGCTTCCGTCGGGAGGGAAGCTCTCAGGCTCGTCAGATGAGCTTTCCCCGTCGTCAGAGCTCTTATCGCCGCCCCGGCTTTCTTCGTCATCGGAGCTTTCCTCGTACTGCGACTCCTCCTCATTGCTGCTCTCGTCCTCGTAGCTGCTCTCGCCATCGCTGTCCTCGGGCTCATCGCTCACAGGCTCGTCAAAGCTCTCTTCCTCGCTGCTCTCTTCAAAGCTCTCCTCCTCATAGCTGCTCTCGTCATCGTAGGATTCTTCAATATAGCTCTCGGGCTCGTCAACAGGCCCGTCGTCCTCGTCGGCGCCTGCATGGATCGAAAACACTGCAGTCAATGAAACGCACAGAAGCAGGGCAAGCAGCTTTTTTCTTTTATTTGCCAAGGATAGCTCCTCCTTCCTTGTTGAGATAGCGCACCATGGAGATCACTGCTCCCGAAAGACCTATAGCCATGCCTATTGCAGACATAACAAGCAGGGTCGGCAGCCATATCTGCTCAGCGGTTTGGGTAGCAGGGCCTATCATGCTGATAACTCCCGCAGCAGCGCCCCTTACGGGCTCATAGAGCGAAAGTATCACTGCCGATGAGATAAGACCCGATGCAAGTCCTATTACCATGGCTTCTATAATAAACGGGATCCGTATAAATGTATTCGTAGCGCCTACGGATTTCATTATGCTTATCTCAAAGCGCCTTGAGTACATCGTCATTTTTATCGTGTTTGAGATTATGAAAAGTGTGACTACCGCTAAAACGAGAACTACCCACAGACCTACGACGGTGACGAAGTAGTTCAGCTTTGTCAGCTTGCCCGCAACGTCGCTTCTGTCGCTTACGGTATCTACTCCGTCCATTTTCTGTATAAGAGCAGCCGTTTCGTTATATTTCGAGAGATCACGCAGCTTCAGCTTATATTCGTTGCCGAAGGGATTTCCCTTGCCCTGCATGGCCTCGAAAATATCGTCGCCGAGGCTCTTTTTATAATCCTTAAGAACGTCGTCGCGGGAACGGTATTTATAGGAATCCACGTTCCTGAGCGCCGAAAGCTCGGGTCCGAGCTTTATGGAATCAAGATCGGAAAGCTCGGGCTTGAGGTAAACGGTTATCTGATCCTCGTCGCCTATGCTTGAGATGATGCTGTTGACGTTTACCGATATGAGCGCCGCAGAGCCGGTTATTATCAGGCACGACACAAGAACAACGACTGATGCGAGGGACATCATGCGGTGATTATAGATATTTCTGAAGCCCTCTTTTATAAGATAAAGAATACTTGAAAAGCTCATTGCTGTCCGCCCTCCTTATCGCTGCTGCCGTTCTGTTCCGGCTTTTCCGCAGAGCCGTCTGTCTGCTGCTTATCGTCATCATCGGGCGGGGCGGCGCTTTCATCGCCGGCGGGCTTTGGAGCGGGCTTTTGCGGGTTGTATTTTGTTGAGATGAAATAGTCGCTGTCAAGCTCGCCCTCGGCTATTCTTATCACCCTGCCCCCGAATTTCCTCACAAGCTCATGCTCGTGGGTCACTACTATAACGGTAGTGCCGCGCCTGTTGACGGCAACGAGCATTTTCATTATCTCAAACGATAGCTCGGGGTCGATATTTCCCGTGGGCTCATCGGCAATAAGTATCTCGGGACGGTTGACAAGGGCCCTCGCAAGGCTCACGCGCTGCTGTTCTCCGCCCGAGAGCTCCCGCGGGCGTCTGTTTTCGGTACCCTCAAGTCCTACTATCTTCAGCACGGTGCCTACTCTCTTTTTTATGGACTTTTCGGGCTCGCCTATTGCTCTCATGGCGAAGGCGACGTTGTCGAACACGGTCATCTTGTCGATAAGTCTGAAATCCTGGAAGACGATGCCCATAGTCCTCCTGAGATAGGGTATCTTCCTCTTTTTTATATTTATTAGGTCACGCCCGTTGACGGAGAGCTTGCCGAAGGTGGCTTTTTCCTCCCGGATGAGCAGCTTGAGAAAGGTGCTTTTTCCTGCGCCCGAGGGTCCTACTATGAATACGAATTCTCCCTTGCCGATATCAAGGGTAATATTATTAAGCGCCTCCGTGCCGTTCGGATATACCTTAGAGACATTTTCCAGATGTATCATTATTATCCCCCACGAAACCGATTTGTTCAAGCAAAAGGCATTGCCCTCTGCATATTCTCCTATTATACTATAAAACCGTCTGTCCGTCAAACCGATATTAGCAAATTATTAAAAAACCGCATAGTTAATGATTGACAATACCTGAAGAAAAACTTATAATAATAGAGTATAACCGTATTTTCGGAGAAGCATCTCCATGCGGAGAAAAATGATAATAAGGCAGGTAACGGATAATGAACAGTGATGCTATACGTAACGGGGCAAAGTGCGCCCCTCAGCGTTCTCTTTTAAGGGCTCTCGGAATGACCGACGAGGAGATCGCAAAGCCCATGATCGGTATCGTAAGCTCCTATAACGAGATCGTCCCCGGTCACATGAATATCGACAAGCTCACCGAGGCAGTCAAGACAGGCGTGGCAATGGCGGGCGGCAACCCCGTCGTGTTCCCGGCTATAGCCGTATGCGACGGTATTGCAATGGGTCATCAGGGAATGAAGTATTCCCTCGTCACCCGCGACCTCATTGCAGACTCCACCGAGGCTATGGCTATCGCTCATGCCTTTGACGCTCTCGTAATGATACCCAACTGCGACAAGAACGTCCCCGGACTTCTCATGGCTGCCGCAAGGCTCAACATACCCACTATCTTTGTCAGCGGCGGACCTATGCTTGCGGGCAGGGTAAAGGGCTGCAAGACCAGCCTTTCAAGTATGTTCGAGGCGGCAGGCGCTTATTCCTCGGGCAAGATAACCGCCGAGGAGCTTGACGAATACGAAAACAAGGTATGTCCTTCCTGCGGCTCATGCTCGGGAATGTACACCGCAAACTCCATGAACTGCCTCACAGAGGTGCTCGGCATGGGTCTCAAGGGCAACGGAACTATCCCCGCAGCCTATTCCGAAAGGCTCAGACTTGCAAAGCACGCAGGCATGAAGATAATGGAGCTGCTTGAGAAGAACATAAGACCCCGCGATATTATGACCGAGGCGGCGTTCCGCAACGCTCTTACAATGGATATGGCGCTCGGCTGCAGCACCAACAGTATGCTGCACCTTCCCGCAATAGCTCATGAGTGCGGGATAGAGCTTGACCTCGACATCGCAAACGAGATAAGCTCGCATACGCCAAACCTCTGCCACCTTGCTCCCGCAGGCAGAACATACATGGAGGACCTCAACGAGGCAGGCGGCATCTATGCCGTTATGAACGAGATAAACAAGCTCGGTCTGCTCGATACGAGCCTTATCACCTGTACGGGCAAGACTATCGCGGAAAACATAAAGGGCTGCGTAAATAAGGACCCCGAGATCATCAGACCCGTAGAGAATCCCTACAGCACTACGGGCGGTATCGCCGTTCTCAGAGGAAACCTTGCTCCCGACAGCTGCGTTGTAAAGCGCTCTGCCGTAGCTCCCGAGATGCTGAAGCACTCCGGTCCTGCAAGGGTATTCGACTGTGAGGAGGACGCTATGGACGCTATAACGGGCGGAAAGATCAATGACGGCGACGTTGTCGTTATCCGCTACGAAGGTCCTAAGGGAGGTCCCGGCATGAGAGAGATGCTCAACCCCACCTCTGCAATAATGGGCAGGGGACAGGGCGGCACGGTCGCTCTCATCACTGACGGACGTTTCTCCGGCGCTACAAGAGGCGCTTCTATCGGTCACGTTTCTCCCGAGGCTGCTGTCGGCGGTCCTATCGCTCTTATAAAAGACGGTGACATCATCGACATCGACATAAATGCCAACACCATAAACGTTCGTCTTACCGATGAGGAATTCGCCGCAAGACGCGCACAGTGGACGCCGAGAGAGCCGAAGATCACGACAGGCTATCTTGCAAGATACGCTTCTCTCGTTACCTCGGGCAACAGGGGCGCTATCCTCGAAGTCAAAAAATGATCCCAAGCCGTGCAGAGCAGAACCCTGCTCTGCACGCTGTATTTCTTAACTTACAGCAAAGCTGAACGGAGGAAAAACGATGAGAGAGGCTCAGTGGAAGGATTACGAGCTCATAGACTGCTCTGACGGTGAGCGTCTCGAACGCTGGGGCGATATAGTGCTTATTCGTCCCGACCCTCAGATAATCTGGCGCACGGGGCAAGGCTCGCCCCTGTGGAAGAACGCCCACGCAAGATATATGCGCTCCTCAAGCGGGGGCGGCGCGTGGCAGTATTATAAAAAGCTGCCCTCGCAATGGAAGATAAGTTATAAGTCGCTGACCTTCGGGATAAAGCCCATGGGCTTCAAGCATACGGGAGTCTTTCCCGAGCAGGCGGTGAATTGGGATCTTGCATCTGAAAAGATACGCAAAAGCGGACGTCAGCTCAAGGTGCTCAATATGTTCGCCTATACGGGCGCGGCGACCTTAGCCTGTCTTGAGGCGGGCGCCGCCGTAACCCACGTTGACGCATCAAAGGGCATGGTGCAATGGGCAAAGGAGAACGCCGCGCTCAGCGGACTTTCGGATAAGCCCGTAAGATGGCTCGTGGACGACTGTGTAAAGTTCGTTCAGCGCGAGCAGCGCAGGGGCAATAAATACGACGGCATAATAATGGATCCGCCGTCTTACGGAAGAGGTCCGGGGGGCGAGGTATGGAAGCTTGAGGAACAACTTTACTCACTCGTAGAGCAGTGCCTGCCGATTCTCTCCGATGAGGCGGAGTTCTTTATACTCAATTCCTACACCACGGGACTGTCTCCTGCGGTAATGGAGTATCTTCTCGGAGTGGAGCTTCAGAAGCGCTTCGGCGGAAGCGTATCGAGCTCCGAGATAGGTCTGCGCGTCACACAGAGCGGCTTTGCGCTGCCCTGCGGCAGCACCGCGGTATGGACGCGCTGACGTCATAAATATAAGGAAAAGCAAGGAGCTTGCCGATGAGCGGTTTTATCAGTGTAAGAGATCTGTATTTCAGGTATGACGAAACGGACGATGAAAGCGCCGTCTATGCCCTCAGGGGGATAGACCTTGATATAAACAGGGGCGAATTCATCGCCATAGTCGGTCATAACGGCTCGGGTAAATCCACTCTTGCCAAGCATTTCAATTCGCTCTATCTGCCGACCTCGGGCAAGGTCATCGTTGACGGAACGGATACGGCTGATGAGGAGCATCTTTTTGAGATACGCAAAAAGGTCGGGCTCGTTCTTCAGAATCCCGACAATCAGATAGTTGCGGGGGTAGTCGAGGAGGACGTCGCCTTCGGCTGCGAAAACCTCGGCATACCGTCAGACGAGATAAGAAGGCGCGTTGACGAGGCTCTGAAGGCTTCTCGGGCGGGCAGATGCAGAGGGTGGCTATTGCGGGGATAATCGCAATGGAGCCCGAGTGCATAGTGCTTGACGAGCCCACCGCAATGCTCGACCCGGGCGGGCGCGACGAGGTCATATCCGCCGTCATGAAGCTCAATCGGGAGCGCGGGATTACCGTTATACTTATCACTCACTATATGGAGGAGGCAGTGCTTGCCGACAGGGTGATAATGACGGACGGCGGCAGGATACTGCTTGACGGCGCGCCGAGGGAGGTATTTTCGCAGGTAGAGCTGCTGAAAAAGCACAGACTCGACGTTCCGCAGGCTACAGAGCTGAATTATAAGCTCAGATGCAGCGGGCTGGAGCTGCCCGAATGCGTGCTGACCGAGAGCGAATGCGCAGATGCGATAATCAAACTGATTTCAGAAAATAAGACGGTCTGAAGCTTTTACAGACCGATACGAGAGTTCAAAAGGGGTTGTTCGGGTCAGATGTCCGTAATTAAGGTTGAGGAGCTGAGCTTCGTGTACGGCGAAGGCACCTCGTTCAGAAAAACCGCGCTTGACAGCGTGAGCTTTGAAATAGAGCAGGGGGAGTTCCTCGGCATAATAGGGCATACGGGCTCGGGCAAGTCCACT